>NZ_QAJD01000138.1:12733-43441 GCF_003061465.1 Aeromonas sp. HMWF017 | reverse complement strand
GACATGCAGCGAAATATCATCCCAATCTGATCACCAGACCACTGCCCCTGTCTGAAGCGCTCTATCAGCAACTGGAGCTCACTTTTATCCTGCTGTGGCATAAGCGTCACAATCAGGACGCCAAGGTGTTGTGGCTGCTCAATGAGATACGACGGCTCTATCACCGGGAGTCGATGCCCGTGGGCCGTCAATAATGGGAGCCGGAGCAAGATGCTCCGGCTTTTTTGTTGCGTAGTGGCGTGATTGGTCGAGCGTTAACCTCATTGATCCAGAAAGCGTTCCATTCAGCCTGCACATACACAAATGGGTACCAACTGCACGTCTCGAGTGAAGCTTTTTGCACGAAAAAAATTCATGTTGTTTCATTAGAAAACTTCACTAATTGTCAATTTTAAAGTGTGATCGACCATTAAGTTCCTGTATTTGCAGTGATATAGCATGACACCCCTTGGAATGGCGGGGTTAGATAGCGCCTGCGTAGGTGACTGCCAGTAGAGCACAGCGTGAGCCAGCCCCACAGGTCGTCTGTGGCCGTGCCATGCCCCGGCTATCTGGCCACCAGCCATGAGTGACGGAGCAGAGGGGAATAAGTATCAAGGTTGATAAACTGGCTTGAGTAAAGGGATGCAGCAAAGGTAGAACCCGGAGCCAGTAACTGTACCGGGAGACGCCACTCACCATCCCCCGATAACACCTAATTGAAACCGGCTAGATGAAAAAACACCTTTCATCGAACGGGGCCCGTGCACCCGAAAATAGCCAGATTGGCAGGCTGACTGTGCTCCCCGTTATGGCAATGACGGAAGAGAAAATAGTGCGGCAGCTACCACCAGATTAATAAAAATAAATCTCAGCAAAGGCAGGTTGATATGCGTCCAGCAACAGCACCCACAGGGTTGTTACAACAGCCCAAACCCTTCTTTATGATATTTTTCGTCGAACTCTGGGAGCGCTTCGGTTATTACGGCGTGCAGGGGATATTGGCGGTTTTCTTTGTGCAGCAACTGGGGTTTTCCCAAGAGCAATCCTTTATTACCTTCGGTGCCTTCTCGGCGCTGGTATATGGTCTGATCTCGGTCGGTGGCTATGTCGGCGACCATGTACTCGGCACCAAGCGCACCATGGTGCTGGGGGCCGTGGTGCTGGTGATAGGCTACTTTATGACCGGCCTCTCTATCTACAATCCCGACCTGATTTTCTATGCGCTGGGCACCATTGCAGTCGGTAACTGCCTGTTCAAGGCCAATCCGGCAAGCCTGCTGTCAAAATGCTACCAGCCAAAAGATCCGCGGCTGGATGGGGCGTTTACCCTGTTCTATATGTCGATCAATATTGGCTCCCTTATTTCCCTCTCGCTGGCGCCGGTGATTGCCGATCACTACGGCTATACCGTGACCTATAACCTGTGCGGGGTGGGGCTGATTATTGCGCTGCTCACCTTCTTTGCCTGCCGCAATATGGTCAAGGATATTGGCTCCGAGCCGGATCACCTGCCGCTCGATTACAGCAAGCTGCTGCTGGTTATATTGGGTTCGGTAGCCATGGTCTTCTTCTGCGCCTGGCTGATGCACCACGTGGTGATCGCCAACATGGTGCTGATGACGGTAACCATCGCCGTGGTGATCTTCTTCTTTCGCGAGGCGTTCAGGCTCGATACCGTGGGCCGCAACAAGATGTATGTGGCCTTCGTGCTGATGCTGGAGGCAGTGCTCTTCTACGTGCTTTATGCCCAGATGCCGACGTCTCTGAACTTCTTTGCCATCAACAACATGCACCACGAGATACTGGGCATGAGCGTCAACCCCATCAGCTTCCAGGCGCTCAACCCCTTTTGGGTGGTGGTGGGTAGCCCGGTACTCGCGATGATCTATACCCGGATGGGCAGCAAGGGGCGGGATCTCACCATGCCGCTCAAGTTCACCCTCGGGATGTTCTTCTGCTCGCTGGGCTTTCTGACGGCGGCGGCATCCGGCTGGTGGTTTGCCGATGAGCAGGGGCTGACCTCCCCCTGGTTTATGGTGCTTATCTACCTGTTCCAGAGTCTGGGCGAGCTGATGATCAGTGCGCTGGGGCTGGCGATGGTCGCCGCGCTGGTGCCGCAACGGCTGATGGGCTTCATTCTCGGAATGTGGTTCCTGACTCAAGCGATGGCGTCCCTGTTGGGAGGCTATGTGGCGACCTTTACCGCCGTGCCGCAAGGGATGACGGATCCGCTGCAAACCTTGCCGATCTACACCGGCGTGTTTGGCAAGATCGGGATGGCGACCCTGTTGATTGCGGTAGTGATGGGGCTGATGGTGCCCTGGCTCAACCGGATGATGAATGCGACGCCGACAGAGGCCGAGGGGCTGGTGGCGGGACAATCACAGGCGTAATGAGGGGAGGATAGTACGAGACAAGGCAAGGGCTGCGACCCTTGCCTTGCTGTTGATGGCTTAGTTGTACTGCTCTTCCATCCAGGCTTCGACGATCAGCTGCGCCGATACCCCGTCCACACTGCCTTTTTCCAGCGCGCGATAGCCGCCTCGCTCAAACAGCCGGGCGCGGGCATCTGTGGTGGTGAGTCGCTCATCCTTGAACTCCACCGGCTTGCCGAAGCGGCCATGCAGCCGGTTGCCGAATTTGCGGGCTCGTACTGTTATCTCCTGATCGGTGCCATCCATGTTCAGCGGCAGACCGACCACCAGCAGGTCCGGTTGCCACTCCCTGAGCAGCTTCTCAATCTCGTCCCAGTTGGGGATGCCGTCGTTGGCCTTGAGGGCGCGCAGAGGCTGGGCAGTGCCAGTCAGCTCCTGACCGATGGCGACGCCAATGCTCTTGGTGCCATAGTCAAAGCCCATGATGCTGCGTGATGACATAACTGATAAATCCTCGAAATAGAGAGCGGAGCGGGCCAGCCGATCAGCTGTGGCCGATATCGCTGGAGAGGTGAACCGGGTTCACCCCTATGCTGGCGGCAGCTTGCTGCCAACGTTTGTGAATGGGGGTCTTGAACACCAGAGCCGGATTGGGGGGGATCACCAGCCAGGCGCCGTCCACCAGCTCCTGCTCCAGCTGCCCGGCGCTCCAGCCGGCATAGCCAAGGGCCACCAGCCAATGGGCAGGGGCTTCGCTCGTACCCAGAGTTTCCAGAATATCCTTGGAGGTGGTCACCATCATCTCATCCCCCACCTGCAGGGTGGAGTTGAAACCGGGGCGGAAGCTGTGCAGCACGAAGCCGCGATCGGCGTGAACCGGCCCCCCTTGCAGCACCGGCTGCTTGAGTTCCGGGTTGTTGGGCGGATTGAGCTGGAGCTGGGTCAGCATGGTTTCCAGCGACATCTCCACCGGAATGTTGACGACCAGCCCCATGGCGCCCTCTTCGTTGTGCTCGCACAGATAGACCAGCGAACGCTCGAAGTAGGGATCCGTCAGGCTTGGCATGGCAAGCAGGAAGTGATTTTGCAGTGTTTGCATAGAGGCCAAATAGTGCAAAGGTATTTGAGGTCAATTATGGCAGTTGATCCCCATGGGAAAAACCGCTTTTTGGACTGGGCGAGATCCCACCTCTTTCCGGATTGTCTTGAAACAGAGAGGGTGGCGCCGGGCCACCCTCTCTGTTTCCGGGCTTGTCGGGGGCGGTTACCCCTGAACAGGCCGGTTAGCCTGCTAGGTGATTACTGGGCCAGCCGACGCTCGATGGCATCCATCAGCATGCCGGTGATGTGCACATCGAAGGCCGCTTCAATCTCGCGAATGCAGGTCGGACTGGTGACGTTAATCTCGGTCAGGCGATCGCCGATGATGTCGAGGCCGACGAAGATTAGCCCTTTCTCTTTTAACGTCGGGCCCACCGCACGGGCGATGGCCCAGTCAGCTTCGCTCAGGGGACGCGCTTCACCACGGCCACCGGCCGCCAGATTGCCACGGGTCTCACCTTGCGCCGGAATGCGCGCCAGGCAGTAGGGAACCGGCTCACCGTCCACCACCAGAACCCGCTTGTCGCCATCCTTGATGGCTGGCAGATAGGTCTGCGCCATGCAGTACTGGCTGCCGTGGGCGGTCAGGGTCTCGATAATCACGCCGACGTTGGCGTCATCTTCCTTCATGCGGAAGATGGAGGCTCCGCCCATGCCGTCCAGCGGCTTGAGGATCACGTCTTTGTGCTTGGCGTGGAAGGCGCGCAGCTTGTCGGCGCGGCGGGTCACCAGCGTGGTCGGGGTATGCTCGGCAAACCAGGCGGTGTAGAGCTTCTCGTTGGCGTCACGCAGGCTCTGCGGTTTGTTGACGATAAGGCAACCCTCATCCTCGGCCCGCTCCAGCATGTAGGTGGCGTAGATAAATTCGGTGTCGAACGGCGGATCCTTGCGCATCAGGATCACATCTAGGTTGGAGAGGGGCTGATCCACCACCTCGCCCAGGGTGTACCAGTCGGCATAGTCATATTTGACGGTGAGCGGGCGCATGGTGCCAAAGGCGCGACCGGCTTCCATGTAGAGATCCTTCATCTCCAGATAGAACAGCTCATAGCCGCGCTTTTGCGCCTCTTCGAGCATGGCAAAGCTGGAATCTTTCTTGATGTTGATGGCCGAGATGGGGTCCATCACGATGCCGAGTTTAATGGTCATCCGAATATCCTTCTTGTGGCTCGATTGCGAGTGAGATCCTTAAAACCTGCTTCAGGCCAGATCGCCAAAGCGGCACTGCAGCGCAGTGATCGCCGTCAGGGCGGCGGTTTCGGTGCGCAGCACCCGCGGCCCCAGCAGCATCTCTTTGAAATCTTCCTGCACGGTACGGGCGATCTCGTCGCTCGACAAGCCCCCTTCCGGGCCAATCAGCAGGCGTACCCCATGCTCGGGAACGGGCAGGGTGTTGATGCTGTACTCGGCGCGCGGGTGCAGGTTGAGCTTGAGCTCCTTGGTCTCTTCCGCCAGCCAGGCGTCCAGCTCCATCGGCATGCGCACCTCTGGCACCACGTTACGGCCGCACTGTTCGCAGGCGCTGATCACCACCTTCTGCCACTGTTCGCGCTTCTTCTCCAGCCGATCGGCCGGCAGCTTGACGCCGCAGCGCTCGGAGAAGAGTGGGGTGATGCAGGTGACGCCCAGCTCAACCGATTTCTGGATGGTGAAGTCCATCTTGTCGCCACGGCTGATCACCTGACCCAAGTGGATGGCCAGCGGTGACTCCACCGATTGGACGTCGCAGCTGTCGATGGTCACTTCCACCGACTTTTTGCCGACGCTGGCGATGGTGGCGGGATATTGATTACCATCGCCGTTGAACAGCTCGAGCTGCTGGCCCGGCTGCATGCGCAGTACCCGGCCGATATGGTTGGCGCCGTCTTCCGACAGGGCGATGGTCTGGCCAACTTGCAGGGTGGCCGGTTCATAGATACGTGGAATGCGCATGGCTGCTTGTCAGTCTCTTGCTTGGAAACCCTTCATATCCTGCTGCGAGGTGGCAAGCAAGGCTCACGCGGCAGTGGGGAAGGGCTTCATGATAGGAGGGGCGATCCCCCTCCCTGGTCAAATGGGGTTATTGGCACTGCTTTTCAATAAAGGGATTGGTATTGCCCTGCAGTTTGTCGATGCGGCGGTTGCGCTCGCACTCCCAGCCCTCTGCCGGGTACTGGCGATCCCAAGCTTCAAACAGTTTACGCTGTTGCGCTGCCAGGCGCAGCCCATACTGCTGGCTCATGTAGAGGTAGGCGCGGGCAATCTGGCCCCGTACCGGCCCCTTGGGCGGCTGCACCCGACGATCCTTGAAATCCACCAGCATCTGGCACTGGCCGTACTGATCCGGCTTGCCGTTCCAGTCGGAGAAGCGGTAGTTGGCCCGATCGCCGTTCACCTCGCCGATGGCGGGGAAGAGGTTGTGCATGTCCCCCTCCATCTTGTTGAACTCGGGGCTCGCTTTTTCGCAGTTTTTGCGACCGCCATCCTGCCAGCATTGCAGCTGGTGGCCGAACTCCCAGGCCGGTACCACGTGTTCCCACTCGATGCGGGCGGCGCGCTTGGCCTGCTTGCGCGGCTCATAGCCGCAACTGGCGAGATCCGGGCTCATTTTCTTGCCCTGATAGTCGATGTCGCAGCCGCAGTAGAAGGTGGTGACAGCAGGCTGACTGCGATAGAGCTTCACCAGATCCTGCTTGGCTTCACGAAAGGTCTGGGCGTGCAGGGGCGCGCTGAGCAGCGGCAAACCGGCCAGCAGGGTCAGGGCGAGGGAGGAGATGAAACGCATGGGATTCCTTGCAAAACGGGGTGATTGACGAACGATGGCGGGCACCCTACCACAGGGGCGCGACACAAGCTGGCTTACAGCTCTGGCTCCGGCCGTTCCCGCTCCAGAGGTTGCTTGCAGCGGCGGCAGTGGTAGCGGGCCTCGCCGCGCACCACCTTGTTGTGGCGGCGTATCGACAGTTGATGCTGCTGGCAGTGACAGCGATAGGGCACGGTGCGCTGGGCCAGTACCGCCAGATCGAAGCTGTGGGTGGTTCTGGGCTCAAGGCCGAATACCTCCCGCATCACCGACTGCCACTGGCGGCCGTGGGGCAAGACCCGGCTTTTGCCGCGACCTTCACCCCACAGGGCATAGACCAGCAGATGGGCCACCTCGTGGGGCACCACCTCATCCAGAAACGCCTGCTGGTTGGCCTGATAGAGGGCGGGATTGAAGCGCAGCTCCCAGGTTTGCAGCCGCGCCGAACCCGCCGCCCGGCCCCGCATATTGCAGTAGATCCGCGGGCGGGGGAAGGTGCGGCCAAGGTGCGCCTCGGCCTGCACAAAGCAGGCTTCTACGCGTTGTTGCAGCAGGGCGACAAGCTGGGCAGGGGTGGCAGACATCAACATCTCGTCAGATAGCGGATAAGCAAAAGGGGAGCCAGGCTCCCCTTTTATCACAACAGCGAGCCTTACAGGCCAGCGGCAGAACGCAGCAGTTCGGCCTTGTCGGTCTGCTCCCACGGGAACTCGTCGCGACCGAAGTGACCGTAGGCAGCGGTAGCCTGGTAGATCGGGCGCTTCAGATCCAGCATTTCGATCAGACCATACGGGCGCAGTTCGAAGTGCTCGCGTACCAGCTTGACCAGCAGCTCTTCGGCGACCTTGGCGGTACCGAAAGTTTCCACGCTGATGGAGGTCGGCTCGGCCACACCGATGGCGTAGGAGATCTGGATTTCACAGCGATCGGCCAGACCGGCAGCAACGATGTTTTTGGCAACGTAGCGGGCGGCGTAAGCAGCGGAGCGGTCAACCTTGGACGGATCCTTACCGGAGAAGGCGCCACCACCGTGACGGGCCATGCCGCCGTAGGTGTCGACGATGATCTTGCGACCGGTCAGACCGCAGTCACCCATCGGGCCGCCGATAACGAAACGGCCGGTCGGGTTGATGAAGTATTTGGTGTCCTTGTTGACCCACTCGGCCGGCAGCACCGGCTTGATGATCTCTTCGCGTACCGCCTCAACCAGATCCTTGTGGCTGATGGATTCGGCGTGCTGGGTAGACAGCACAACGGCATCCACACCGATGATCTTGCCTGCGTCGTCGTAGGCGAAGGTCAGCTGGCTCTTGGCATCCGGACGCAGCCACGGCAGGGTGCCATTTTTGCGCACTTCAGCCTGACGCTTCACCAGCAGGTGAGAGTAGGTGATGGGGGCCGGCATCAGCACGTCGGTTTCGTTGGTGGCGTAGCCAAACATCAGGCCCTGGTCGCCAGCGCCCTGCTCCAGCGGATCGCTGCGGTCAACACCCTGGTTGATGTCCGGGGACTGCTTGCCGATGGCGTTCAGCACGGCACAGGAGTCAGCATCGAAGCCCATGTCGGAGTGGGTGTAGCCGATTTCACGCACGGTATCACGCACGATCTCTTCGATATCAACCCAGGCAGAGGTGGTTACTTCGCCAGCCACCATGACCATACCGGTCTTGACCAGGGTCTCGCAGGCAACGCGTGCCTTGGTATCTTGCTTGAGGATGGCGTCCAGTACCGCATCGGAGATCTGGTCCGCAATCTTGTCGGGATGGCCTTCGGAGACCGACTCGGAAGTAAACAGCTTTGCCATGATAAGAGTCTCAGCTTGTCTGGGTTATCGCCACAGCAATAACCGGATGAATAGGATGGTGTAGAGGTATCTACATCTGGACGTCTATTTTAATTAGCGCCCCCCGTGATTGCCAGCACTATTTTGTCGCGCAGTGTCCAATGGGTCACAAGCGGAGCTCTCCTATCCCGAAATGGATGGAAATCAAACGTTTTTCTCTGGTTGCTTTGGTCAATAGAGGGCAAGAAAAGCGATTGTCCTCCCAAAGCCACTTTATTCATCCAGATAATATTTGCACGCCGCGCGCCCTGCTGGGACAATAACGCGCCTTAATCTTGGCCATCAAATGAAGCAATCGCAGGAGATTCAGATGCCTTCTCGTAAAGAGCTTGCCAATGCCATTCGTGCATTGAGTATGGATGCCGTTCAAAAAGCCAACTCCGGTCACCCGGGCGCCCCCATGGGAATGGCGGATATCGCCGAAGTGCTGTGGCGTAGCCACCTCAGACATAACCCGAACAACCCCAAGTGGGCCGACCGCGACCGTTTCATTCTCTCCAACGGCCACGGCTCCATGCTGCTGTACTCCCTGCTGCACCTCTCCGGTTATGACCTCTCCATCGACGATCTGAAAAACTTCCGCCAACTGCACTCTCGCACCCCGGGTCACCCGGAGTACGGCTATGCACCGGGCGTTGAAACCACCACTGGCCCGCTGGGTCAGGGCATCACCAACGCCGTTGGTATGGCGATCGCCGAAAAAGCCATGGCTGAGCAATTCAACCAGCCGGGCCACGACATCGTTGACCACTACACCTACGCCTTTATGGGCGACGGCTGCCTGATGGAAGGTATCTCCCACGAAGCGTGCTCCCTGGCAGGTACTCTGCAACTGGGCAAACTGATCGCGTTCTGGGATGACAACGGTATCTCCATCGACGGTCACGTAGAAGGCTGGTTCACCGACGACACCGTCAAGCGTTTCGAAGCCTACGGCTGGCACGTAATCCCGGCTGTTGACGGTCACAGCCCGGAAGCCATCAATGCCGCCATCGAAGCCGCCAAGGCCGAGACCGGCAAGCCGACTCTGATCTGCTGCCGCACCATCATCGGTTACGGTTCTCCGAACAAATCCGGTTCTCACGACTGCCACGGCTCACCGCTGGGCAACGACGAGATCGCCGCTGCTCGCGCATTCCTGAAGTGGGACCACGCGCCGTTCGTTATCCCGGCCGATATCGCTGCCGAGTGGAACGCTCAGGAGAAGGGTGCTGCACTGGAAGCCGACTGGGCTGCCAAGTTCGCCGCCTATGAAGCCGCTCACCCGACGCTGGCTGCCGAATTCAAGCGCCGCACCGCAGGCGACTTGCCGGCCAACTGGGCTGCCGAATCCGCCAAGATCATCGAAACCCTGCAAGCCAACCCGGCCAAGATTGCGACCCGTAAAGCGTCCCAGAACTCTCTGGAAGCGTTCGGCAAGCTGCTGCCGGAATTCATGGGCGGCTCTGCCGACCTGGCTCCGTCCAACCTGACCATGTGGTCCGGCTCCAAGTCCCTGACCAACGACGATGCCTCCGGCAACTACATCCACTACGGTGTACGCGAGTTCGGCATGTCCGCCATCATGAACGGTATCGCCCTGCACGGTGGTTTCATCCCCTACGGCGCTACCTTCCTGATGTTCATGGAGTACGCTCGCAACGCCCTGCGCATGGCCGCCCTGATGAAGCAGCGCGCTATCTTCGTTTACACCCACGACTCCATCGGTCTGGGTGAAGATGGCCCGACTCACCAGCCGGTTGAGCAGATCGCCTCCCTGCGTCTGACTCCGAACATGAGCACCTGGCGTCCGTGTGACCAGGTTGAATCCGCCATCGCCTGGAAACACGCCATCGAGCGTACCGACGGCCCGACATCTCTGATCTTCTCTCGTCAGAACCTGGCCCAGATGGACCGTACTGCCCAGCAGCTGGCTGATACCGCCAAGGGTGGCTACGTGCTGAAAGATTGCGCCGGTACACCGGAGCTGATCCTGATCGCCACCGGTTCCGAAGTGGAACTGGCCGTTGCCGCCTATGAGCAGCTGACTGCCAAGGGCCGTGCCGTGCGCGTGGTCTCTCTGCCGTCTACCGACGTGTTCGATGCCCAGTCTGCCGAGTACAAAGAGTCCGTCCTGCCGTCCTCCGTCACTAAGCGTGTGGCCATCGAAGCCGGCATCGCCGACTACTGGTACAAGTACGTCGGTTTCGGCGGCAAGATCATCGGTATGACCACCTTCGGTGAGTCCGCACCGGCCGAGCTGCTGTTCAAGGAATTCGGCTTTACCGTGGAAAACGTGGTTGCGACCGCTGAGTCCCTGTAACAGCTCCTGTAATTCCTGAACGTTGGGCCGCGCAGGCCCAATAGCCGGAACGATAAAACGCCCTCCATCGCAAGATGGGGGGCGTTTTTTATATTTTTGTCGTTGTTTAGTTGAATGAGATCGGACTTTTAAGTTAAACGCATATTCTGTAAGTGGAATTGTTTTATGTTAATTAAGTCATTGAATTAATAAGATAATGTTCCCTCTGTTAAATCTATTTCCAATTCCGTGATTGTGGTCACCATTGAGTCTTTTTGGGTGAGGTACTATTACTATTCATTTTATCAAGGAGAGATATATGATTCGTGACTTAATGTCTGCAATAAATAGTCGAAAAGAAATAGAGTTTACATATAGTGGTTATGATCGAACTGCTCAACCTGTAGCTGTTGGCGAGTCCCGTAAAGGCAATGTTGTATTACGTTGTTACCAAACTGAGGGAATGCATGTAACTCCAGGACATGAGTGGGATTTATGTCTGGTCGATGACATATCTAACCTAGTAGTTACGAACAATGTTTTTCATGTCGACCCTCCCGGCTATAAGAAAGGAGATAAGCACATGAAAGATATATATGCTGAGTTATGACACTATCTGTGTGCATGAATGAGAAATAGAAAAACACCGGCCTAAGCCGGTGTTTTTTATTATTTAACGCAACCTTACACCTGCGGCGGGGTACTTTCCGCGTTGGACATCACCGCATCAATTTGCACCAGGGCGCCGGCGGGCAGCTCGATTACCCCGAATACTGTGCGGGCAGGCAGATAGCCCGGGAAATATTTGGTGTAGACGGCGTTGACCGCATCCAGATCGGCGATATTGCCGAGCTGGATATTGACCTTGACGATATCGTCCATCACATGGCCGATGCTCTCCACAATCGCCTTGATATTGCTCAGGCACTGGGCGGTCTGCTCCTTGATGCAGCCAGCCAGGATCTTGCCGGTGGCGGGGTCAATCGGCAGTTGGGCAGAGAGATGGTTGTAGTGGGAGAAGGCGACGGTCTGGCAATGGAACGGGCTCTGCGGTGCCTTGTCGGTATTGCGGGCGCGGATCACCAGATTGTGACGATCTTCCACCAGTTGCGGCGGGGTGCCGTCACCGTGGGAGATGACCGCATCCATCTGCACCCGTGCCCCCATGGGCAGGGCGGCGGCACTGACCACCGAGCGGGCAGGCAGGTAGGCCACGGCGCGGGCAATGGCAGAGTCGGGGAAGAAGGTGGTGTAGACCTCGTTGACGGCCTCCAGATCGGCCAGATCGGTCAGATAGACGGTGACCTTGACGATATCGTCAAACGGCACGTCGATGCTCTCCAGCACCGCCTTGATATTGCGCAGGCACTGGCCCGCCTGCTCCTTGATGCCACCGGCAACCAGCTGGCCCGAGGCGGTATCGACCGGCAGCTGGGCGCCGATATTGTTGTAGTGGGAGAAGGCCACGGTATGGGTGGAGAGCGGATTGTGCGGCGCCTTGTCACTGTTGCGGGCGAGCTTCACCAGCGGGCAAGGATCTTGCGGGAAGGTACCTTCGCCGTTGGAGATGATGGCATCGATCTGCACCAGAGCGCCCAGCGGCAGGGCGGCGACGGCGAGGGTGGTGCGGGTCGGCAGATAGCCCGGGAAGAATTCGCGAAAGACGGAGTTGACCGCCTCCAGATCGGCCATCTCTTTCAGGAAGATGGTCGCTTTGACCATATCGTCCATCACATGGCCGATGCTCTCGATGATCGCCTTGAGGTTGCTCAGGCACTGTCTGGCCTGCGCGGTGACATCGCCACTCACCATCTTGCCGGTGGCGGGATCGACCGGCAGCTGGGCGGAGATATTGTTGTAATGAGAAAACGCCACCGTTTGGGTGCAGGGGCCAAGATCCTGGGGTGCATGGGGGGTATTTCTTGCCGATTTGATGATGGTGCCACTCATAGATATGCCTCTTTTTAATATTTGTTGTTCATTCAGGTACAGGTTTACCCCATCTTGTTGTACGCCACGGCCACTGCGCCAGCGGCGGCATCCCCGGTTATTATTTGTGATCCACTCAATTACTGAGAGGAATAAGGGAGAAGAGGACAGGGTAGATATTTCAGACGCTGCGATTCTATGAGTGGCTATCAGGGGTTGCAAACCGCTGATTGCATTTCTATGAGATGGCTCAATGGGCGCAAATTTAATCATATTGCTATTCAATTCACCCGAAATCGTAGCCAATTTGTGCGCAAATGGTGCCAAACCGGCGGACAGCCTTGCCCTGACTGGGTTTGCTCTCCCCCTCTTCTGGATATTGGCGTGTGAATAAAGGGTTAATATTATGCGCCGATGTGCAAATAATGCATATTATGGTGCATGGATATCTGCTTTCAGCTTTTTTAGGGGGCTATGAAAATTCTCGTGAATATGCATATCCACCTTATTAAAGATACCTTTGGAGTATAATTCACGGCTTTTGCATTCCTCTCTGTTAATGATGATTCCGGCATACTCGATGACGCCTTGCTGGCAGCCGGGATCTGTTATTAACGCCATAAAATTCTATGCCATGAATTTGCACGGCGGATCTGCCCCTGCTGCACAGGAGTGGGGAGCATGGCGTTGGCGTGACGGTGTGCGGGAGCTGTGGTGCTGAATGAGGGAGGGGGAGGGGTGTGGCAATACGCGTCTCTTCACTCCTGTTGCATCCCCCGATGGGTGGGGTTGCCCCGCGTCATCGCTTTCTCCACTTTTTGCGGCTTTGTCTGATCTCCCCCTTATCTGTGGCTGGTTGTGATGATTGGGATGGTTTTCAGTGCTCGGGAACCGTGAGGGTGACTTTGTAGGCTTCAAGTTTAATGTGATGTTTTTAAAGGAAAAAATGGATGAAAATGGATTTATTGACCACTTTTTATGGTTTTTTGATGAAACTGTTAATTAGTGGCGTGATTGCGAGTCAGGTCGCTTTTTTCATTCGCTATTAATCGTATGATTAATAAGGTAATCAAGGAGCCCTGACGGAGAGCATCGATGCACCGGCAGGCCATTGCCCAGGATTGGCAAGCGAGATCGCATCGCGATCATCATTACCTGACTGTGGAGGATTTATGCTGGGTTTCGTTCTGGGCGATATGTATTGTCAAACATCTGGGCAGCGGTTACCTCCTCGCCTGGGAAAGAGCTTTCCCATTCCTGCCGATTACCGACTGCGCGGCCGGGTATCCGCCGCCATCATGACCATCGAGAGCCTGCTCGATACCCCTTATCCGCAAAAGCAGTTTCGTGATCTGGTCTTTGGCGCCTTTATCGAGCGCCAGCGTCGGTTGTTTGGTGAACATGTGATTGTGGCCCGCATGGAAGGGGAGGAGGGGCTGGAGCTGTCGATCGACCTCTCGTTTGTCAGCACCGCCGTACCTGTGGGCCTCTTGGCCATCTCTGAAGAGCTGGCTCTCGCCACGGCGCCGCGTCCCAAGAAGAGCCATCCCCACTACGAGGCGCTGTGCAAGGCGATCGACTGCATGGTGATGCTGATGTTTTATGGCAAGGTGATCCGCCAGCGGAATACGGTGTTGGAAAATATCGGCCATCAGTTTGGTTATCAGCCCGCGGCGACCCTGACGGCGCGTGTTGGCCAGGGTGGGGAGGATGACTACGACGCCTTCATGGTCAATATCATGACCTGTATTGCCCACTCCAACTCGCTTAAGGAGGCGCTGGAGAATGCCAGCCGGATGGGAATTCAGGAGCCCGCTTTCTTCTGCATCGTCGGTGCGATTGCCAGCACCCTGTGGGGTGTGCCCAGACTGTGGGCGTATCAGGCTTCACTGCTGATCCATCGCTCCCACCATCACTACATCCAGAATCTGCTTCGTTGTGAAACCCGTGCCGGGCGGCGCCATATCAATCTGGAGCCGCCAAAGCCCCCGCTGTTTGCACCGATCCGGCAACAGGTTGTGCGTCTGTTCAAGGGGGCACACTGATCCGCAGCCCCCTTGTCATCACTCAGGCGGGATAGAGGGCACCCAGCACCGCCGGACGGCTGGCGCCGGTGACGGCGGGCAGGTTACCCGGCTTGCGGTGAACAAAGCACATGGCCAGCCAGGCAAAGGCAGCGCCTTCAACCCAGTCGGGGGCAAGGCCCAGCTCGGCTGTGCTGGCGATGCGCCATGCAGGCAGCAGGCTGGCCAGCTCCTTCAGCAAGGGGGCGTTATGGGCTCCGCCGCCGCAGACAAAGAGCTCGGCTTTCGGCTGGCTAGCACCGACTGATTCGGGCCGGGCGGGCAGTTGGCGGGCGATGCTGTGGCAGGTGAGCGCCTGCAGGGTGCGCTGCACATCCACGGGGGCGTATGAAGTGCCTGCCAGCTCCCCATCGAGCCAATCGAGGGTAAACATCTCACGTCCGGTGCTCTTGGGGGCGGGGGCTGCGAAATAGGGGTGAGCCAGCAGTTTCTCCAGCAGGGCCGGGATGGGCTTGCCACTGGCTGCCCATTTGCCACCGGCGTCATAGCTGCCGCCGTGGGGTTGATGGCGGCGATACCAGCCATCGAGCAGAGTGTTGGCCGGGCCTGTATCAAAACCATATACCCCGCCCGGATTGCCAGGCAGCACCGAGATATTGGCGATGCCGCCGAGGTTCAGTACCACCCGCAGGGCGCCGGGCTTGGCAAACAACGCCTGATGGAAGGCGGGCACCAGCGGCGCCCCCTGACCGCCGAGGGCCATATCCATGGTGCGAAAATCGGCGATAACGTCGATGCCGGTCAGGGAGGCCAGCAGGGCGGCATTGCCGATCTGCAGGGTAAACCCGAGCTGGGGACGGTGGCGGATGGTCTGGCCGTGGCTGCCGATGGCGCGAATATCTTTGGACTCAAGCTTCGCCTTGGTCAGCAGCGCGTGGGTGGCGGCGGCAAACTCTCGCGCCACCAGATTATCGGCCACCCCCATGCGGTCGATTTCGTTGTCGCCCGGGGTGCAGAGGGCATGCAGCGTGCGGGCGGTCTCTTGCGGCCAGGGGTGGCAAAGCGCCGCTTCGACCCGCAGTTCATCCCCGGCGATCATCACCAGCACGGCATCAATGCCGTCCATGCTGGTTCCCGACATCAGACCGATATAGCGTTCAGCCATGTGTCTCCTTACATTGCTACTTGAAAATGCGGTGTGCAGAGAGGGTAAAGAGGGGAGCGGCTTTCATCCCATGCCACATGGCGTGGTCTTTGACATCAGACCGATATAACGCTCAACCATGGTGCATCCTCAATGCGGACCGGAAAAAGAGTGAGAGAGACAGGATAGATAAGCCCTTACGCCTGTGCCACATGCCGCTCCCGGTGATCCATCTCATCTTATGTCCGAATGCGGACTCATTTCAATCTGGTTGCCTGGCGCGAGCTCAATAAAAAGGGCTGGCAGGGCCTTCACCCTGCCAGCCCTGATGGCTTAGTTGCCGCGACTATCCCGCTTGTTCTGGGCCAGCTGCAGCTCGGGGTTGTCGAGCTTGGCCAGTTGCGGCATCGCCAGCTTTTTGAAGTTGGCCAGCTCGCGTCCGCTCAGGGTCTCTGCCTGCGGCAGGGTGAGGGTGCGCGGGTTCTTGTGAATGCCGCCCACCACGAATTCGTAGTGCAGGTGCGGGCCGGTGACGCGGCCGGTGCCACCCAGAGTGCCGATGGTCTGCCCCTGCTTCACCCGCTGTCCCTTGTTGACGGTGCGTTTGGAGAGGTGCAGGTACTTGGTCACATAGTTGCCGGCATGCTTGATAAAGACGTAGTTGCCGTTGAACTGGTTGTAACCGGCGGCCACCACGCTGCCGGAGCCCGCCGCCATGATGGGGGTGCCCACCGGCGCCACATAGTCGATGCCGTTGTGGGGGCGGATCTTGCCGGTCACCGGATGGAGGCGGCGCGGGTTGAAGTTGGAGCTGATGTATTTGAAGTTGACCGGCGCACGCAGGAAGCTCTTGCGCATCGCCTTCCCTTCCGGGGTGTAGTAGTTGCCATCTTCATTGAGCACGGCGCGGTAGGCGGTGCCCTGGTTGACGAACTCCGCCGCCAGAATATCGCCGGAGGCGACCCGCTCGTCGTCGCGGAACTTGTCTTCATAGACCACCCGGAAGCTGTCCCCCGGCTGCAAGTCCTGGGCAAAGTCGATGTCCCAGCCGAAGATGGCGGCCAAGTCCATGATCTGATCTTCGGTCATCCCCGCATCCACCGCGGCGCCCCAGAAGCTGGAGCGGATCTCCCCCTTGCTTACTTGTTCGCGGGTGTCGAGGGCGATCTTGACGTTGCGAGCGACAAAGGTCTCCTCCTTGCGGCTCACCTTGAGCGCCTGCTCCAGACTGTGGGGGTAATAGAGGCTGTGCAGCTCGCCGTTCTCGGTGAGCTTGAAGGTGAGCTCCTGCCCCGGTTGCAGCATCCGCAGGGGATCGCTGCCCTCGAGCTGATCGATCAGGTGCAGATCCGTGGTGCTCAGGCCAATGCGCTGGAAGATCACCCCCATGTTGTCGCCACGGCGCACCTTCACCTGCTTGGTGATGTAGCGCGGCTTGGGCGGGGTAACGGGCTGGGCAGCCTCGGCCGGCAGCTCGTCGTTCAGTGCGTTGTCGTTGGCCGGTTCCCGCAGGGCAATTTCGTTGCCGTTTTCATCGACCCGTGTTGCCACCGCCTGTTCGCTTGGCCAGGCAGCCAGCATCATGATCATGATGCTCAAGATCAGCACCATCTTGCGGTGCCAGTGGGGGAGTGCGTTGAAGGCGTGCCAAATAACCATGAGAAGCAGATGAAGTCGGGCAGAATGGACGGATTTTACAGCCTTTCCAATTGGCCCGCCATTCCAGTAATATGTTTGGCCCTGTGGAATCGTGATGGAGAGTCAAAAAATGTCCCAGCTCGAGGTGGCGCTAGCCGAGATCAAGCGCGGAGCGGAAGAAATTCTGGTTGAAGAAGAACTTGTCGCCAAGTTGAAGGAAGGGCGCCCGCTGCGCATCAAGTTGGGCATGGACCCGACCGCCCCCGACATTCACCTGGGTCATACCGTGATCCTCAACAAGCTGAAGACCTTCCAGGATCTGGGCCATGAAGTGATCCTGCTGATCGGTGACTTCACTGCCATGGTGGGTGATCCCTCCGGCAAGAATGCCACCCGTCCGCCGCTCTCCGAAGAGGCCATCAAGCACAACGCCCTCACCTATGCCGAGCAGGCGTTCAAGATCCTCGACCCGGCCAAGACCCGCATCGAGTACAACTCGACCTGGTTGAGCGAGCTGGGTGCGACCGGCATGATCAAGCTGGCAGCCAAGCAGACCGTGGCCCGCATGATGGAGCGCGACGACTTCAAGAAGCGCTACACCGGCGGCCAATCCATCGCGATTCACGAATTCCTCTATCCGCTGCTGCAAGGCTATGACTCGGTCGCGCTGAAGGCGGACGTTGAGCTGGGTGGTACCGACCAGAAGTTCAACCTGCTGATGGGCCGCGAGCTGCAAAAAGATGCTGGCATGGCGACCCAGTGCGTGCTGATGATGCCGCTGCTGGTGGGTCTGGATGGCGTTAAGAAGATGTCCAAGTCCGCAGGCAACTACATCGGCGTTCACGATGCTCCGGGCGAGATGTTCGGCAAGATCATGTCCATCACCGACGATCTGATGTGGAACTACTACGAGCTGCTCTCCTTCCGTCCGCTGGCTGAAATTGAAGAGTTCAAGGCAGGCATCGCTGCCGGTACTCTCAACCCGCGCGACGTGAAGATCTGGCTGGCCAAAGAGATCATCGCCCGTTATCACGACGAAGCGGCGGCAGAAGCGGCTCACGAAGATTTCACCCAGCGCTTCTCCAAGAACGCCATTCCGGACGAGATGCCGGAAATCGAGCTGGCACTGGAAGGCGAAGGGCTGGCCATTGCCAATCTGCTGAAAGAGGCCGATCTGGTGGCTACCACCTCCGAAGCGCTGCGGATGATCAAGCAGGGCGCGGTCAAGGTGGATGGCGAGAAGCTGGAAGATGGCAAGGCACTCATCGGTGCCGGTACCGCCGTCTATCAGGTCGGCAAGCGCAAGTTTGCCCGGGTGACGGTCAAATAAGCAGTACCGTCAAATAAGCAGTCGCATCAGGCAAGCTGGCCATCAAACCGGTTCAAGCTTGTTCAACAGGGCCTCCTTCGGGAGGCCCTGTCGTATCTGGGCGGCACGGATCTGGGCGATAAAGTGCCGCAGTACGGCACTGCTTGGGTGTGACCGTGTCGCCAGACTGATGCTGGTCATCATGCCGTTGCCCTCAATGGGGTGATAACTGACCCCGAGCGGGCGCAGCGCCGCCACCGAGCTGGGCACCAGAGTCACGCCAAAGCCCGCCTGCACCATGCCGACGGTAGAGATCACCTGCGGGCATTCGGGCCCCAGTATCGGCTCGAAGCCCGCCTCCCGGCAAAGACCCACGATGCCGTCATAGAGCCCGGGCCCGATGGCGTGGGGAAACAGAATAAAACTCTCGTCCTTCAGGCTGGCCAGTGGCAAGGAGCCCGGCTTGGCCTTGGGATGGCTGGTCGGCAGGGCGATCAGCAGCGGCTCCTGCTCGATAAGGTGATGGGCAAAGCCCTCGCTACCGCGGCAGGGGAGCCGCAAGATGGCGGCATCCAGCCGATCGTTGCGTAGAGCCTCCACCAGTGCCGGCATGGTGCCCTCCTGCGGGCTGAGGGCTACCTCGGGGTAGCGCTCCCGATAGTCGTGCAGCAGGGTCAGCACCGCGGGGTGGAGCACGGTGGAACCGGCAAAGCCGATCCGCAGCGCCCCCTGCTCGCCCCGGGCAATCCGCTTTACCTTCTGTTTTGCCGCATCGGCCAGCGCCAGGATCTGCGCCGCATCCCGATAGAGGCTCTCGCCCGCCTCGGTCAGTTCGACACTGCGGGTCAAACGGCGCAGCAGCGGGGTGCCCAGGGTCTCCTCCAGCTTGCGGATCTGCTGGCTCAGGGGCGGCTGGGCCATGTTGAGTGATTCGGCTGCGCGGGTGAAATTCTGCTTTTCAACAACGGCCATGAAGTAGCGGAGCGTACGAAGTTCCATATCGATTGAGTCTCAAAGTCATGGGATCAGCGTATTGGTGTTGAAATGTGAACCAAGTCACCATTGGATCCGAACGCTAACAGGATTCACGGTGGAGGTGAAACCCGAATGGAACATATTGCAACATCTGACAGTGCCGGGTGCAGCTGTGCCCTCGAAGTGAGCCAGCAATTTTCCCGCTGGCGCAGGCAGCATGACGGTGGCGAGATCTACCAGAGTTCCCTGATGAGCGCCCTGCTGGCGGGGGTCTACGAAGGGGAGACCACCATGAGCGAGCTGCTGCGCCACGGCGACTTTGGCCTCGGCACCTTCAACCATCTTGATGGCGAGCTGATCGCCTTCGAGCGCCAGATCCACCAGTTGCGCTCCGATGGCTCGGCCCGGCCCGCCCGCGCCGATCAGAAGACCCCCTTCGCGGTGATGACCCATTTTCGCCCCTGTCTGGAGCGTCGCTTCGATCACCCTCTCAGCCGTGACGAGATCCACCAGTGGGTGGATCGACTTGTGGGATCCGACAACGTCTTCGTCGCCCTGCGCCTCGACGGCCAGTTTGAGACGGCCAAGGTACGTACCGTGCCGCGTCAGGAGCCCCCCTATCGCCCCATGCTGGAAGCCATCGAACAGCAACCGCTGTTCCGCTTTGCCGCGGTGGCGGGAACCCTGGTGGGCTTTCGCTGCCCGCCGTTCGTGCAGGGGGTCAATGTGGCGGGCTTTCACGAACACATGATCACCGCCGATCGCAAGGGGGGCGGCCATCTGCTCGACTACACCATGGCCCACGGCACCCTGCGACTTTCAGTGGTGCGTCACCTCAATCTGGCCCTGCCATCGGATCCCGCTTTCCGGCAGGCCGACCTCAACCCCGCCGATCTCGATCGCGCCATTCAAGCCGCCGAAGGCTGATAGACAAGGAGCAATAACATGGAAAACAGACAGTGGAAGTGCGGTGCCGAGCTGGTGGTTCGTCATCTGGAGGCGCAAGGGGTCAAGCAGGTGTTCGGGATCCCGGGGGCCAAGATTGATCGGGTGTTCGATGCGCTGGAGGACTCCCCCATCGAGACCATAGTGGTGCGCCACGAGGCGAATGCCGCCTTTATGGCTGCCGCCGTGGGGCGTCTCACCGGCAAGGCAGGGGTGGCGCTGGTCACCTCGGGCCCAGGCTGCTCCAACCTCATTACCGGGTTGGCGACGGCCACCTCGGAGGGGGACCCCATGGTGGCGCTGGGCGGTGCGGTGCGCCGTGCCGACGGCCTCAAACTCACTCATCAGAGCATGGATACGGTCAACCTCTGCCGTCCGGTCACCAAGTTCAGTGCTCAGGTCAACAGCGGGGCGGCGATTTCGGAAGTGATGGCCAACGCCTTTCGCGCCGCCGAGCTGGGACGGCCGGGGGCGGCGTTTGTCAGCCTGCCGATGGATATCATCAACAAGCCGGTGCAGGGAAATGTGCTGGTGCCCCGCGAGGTGCCGGAGCCGGGCTGTGCCGATGAGCAGAATATGGAGCAGGCATTGACCCTGCTGCGCAATGCCCAGAATCCGGTGGTGCTGCTCGGCCTGATGGCCAGCCGGCCGGAGAATGCCGAGGCGGTGCGCGCCTTCCTCGACAAGGCGCGGCTGCCGGTGACCGGTACCTATCAGGCTGCCGGGGTGGTGGACAGCTGCCACTTCGATGACTTTGCCGGGCGGGTGGGGCTCTTCAACAACCAACCGGGGGATCAGCTGCTGGCAGGGGCCGATCTGGTGATCTGCATCGGCTACAGCCCCATCGAGTACGATCCCGTGCTGTGGAATGGCGATCGGGAGCGGCGCATCCTCCATATCGACGTGCTGCCTGCCGATATCGACAGTAGCTACTGCCCGACCGCCGAGCTGGTGGGGTCGATCCGCGCCAACCTGTTGCAGCTGACCCGCATCATGGGCAATCCGAAAATCCGTCCCCCCGAGGTGGATCGGCTGCTGCAAGGTGTTCGCCAGCAGCGGCTGCGACTGGCGATGCGGGCCGACGATCTGCACGGCAATCCGGTTCACCCCTTGCGTATCGTGCGCGAGCTGCAGGATCTGGTGCGCGACGACATGACCCTCTGCGTCGACATGGGCAGCTTCCATATCTGGATTGCCCGCTACCTTTACAGCTTCCGCGCCCGTCAGGTGCTTATCTCCAACGGTCAGCAGACCATGGGGGTGGCACTGCCGTGGGCCATCGGCGCAGCGCTGGTGCGGCCGGGGGAGAAGGTGATCTCGGTATCGGGGGATGGCAGCTTTATGCAGTCGAGCATGGAGCTGGAGACGGCGGTGCGCCTCAAAAGCAATATCGTTCACATCATCTGGGTCGATAACGGCTACAACATGGTCGCGATGCAGGAGCAGCAGAAGTATTGCCGCACCTCCGGCGTATCTTTTGGCCCCATCGACTTCAAACGCTATGCCGAATCGTTCGGGGCGGCCGGGTTTGCGGTGCGCTCGGCAGACGAGTTGCGCGCCACCCTGCGGGCCGCGCTGGCGGTGGAGGGGCCTGCGGTGGTGGCGATCCCGGTGGATTACTCCGACAACCCGGGGCTGATGGCCCAGCTCAGGCCAGAAGTATTGGCATAAGTGGGGGCAGCAGTGCTGGCCTGAATCCTCGTGTAAGGGCAGGCAGACCAGCCCATATAGCAGAAACCGGCATCAATGGATGCCGGTTTTTTATTGCTACGCGGGATGGGTGGCCTTAACGGGCCAGCTGGACGGCGGCGCGTGCGCGGGCCGGTTGCGGGCGACGCTTGTTTTTTGGCGCGCAGGCCATCTTCAGGCGCAGCCACTCGCGCCACAGCAGCCAGCAGAGCGGCAGGGTGAGCAGCAGTACGGTCGCGGGCTGGGCCATCAGCACCCCATCACGCCCCCACAGTTGTGGCAGCAGGAAGATGAGCGGCAGCAGCAACACGGTTTTGGCGATGGAGATGACCAGCGCCTGACGGGTACGCGCCATGGATTGCAGCAGCACGATGCCGAACATGATGATCCCCTCCAGCGGAATGGCGCCGAGGTTGAGGGTCAGGCTGCTGATGGCGGCGGCCAGCAGCTCGGGATCCTTGTCGCCGGTATAGAGCATGGCGACTTGTCCCGGCAGCAGCTGGATGGTGAGCCACACCACCATGCCGTAGATAAAGGTGAACTTGAGCCCCATCTCCATCAGGTACTTGAGGTTGCGATGGCGTTTGGCCCCTGCCGCCTTGCTGATGAGCGGCTGAATGCCGAAGGCCAGCCCCTGCAGGATGACGATAAAGACCGCTTCGGTGTAACCGGCCACGGTAAAGCCCGCCAGATCCTTCACATTGCCATACACCATCAGCTGGCTGTTGTGCAGCATCAAGAGCAGGCCGAGGTTGAACTGGGCAATCAGACTCGGCAGACCGGTAAAGAGCAGGTTCGGCATGGCAGGGAAGTTTGGCACCAGATCGCGCCAATGGAGGCGCAGCCGCGCCCAGGGGGTAAAGAAGTAGCCAAGGCCGATCAGGCTCACCGCACCCTCTGCCATCAGGGTGGCCTGGGCGGTACCGATCAATCCCAGCCCCAGCCGACCCACCATGATGTAGTTGAGGATGATGTTGAGCACGGCGCCGCTGCTTACCAGCACCATGGCCAGTTTCGGGCGGCCATCGTTGCGCAGCAGATAGGGGACCGCCAGATTGCTGGCCAGCAGCAGGGTACCGCCGCCAATCCAGGTGAGGTAGTCGCTCGCCTGTTTCCAGGTTTCGGTGCCCTGCTCGATCCCCAGCCCCAGCAGGATATCTGTGTGGGTGTAATAGAGCAGACCCGGGGCAATGATCCCGAGTCCGGCCAGCAGCCAGAGAGCGTTGACCAGCGCCTGACGGGCCAGCGTGTCGTTTTTCGCCCCTTGCTGGAAGGAGATGGCGGTAGCCGCCCCCATGCTGATCATGGCGGCCAGACCGATCAGCACCATGATGACCGGATAGACCAGGTTGATCCCGGCGAGGCCAGCGGCGCCGACATAGTGGCCGACGAAGATGCCGTCGACGAGGTAGTAGGCCCCCGAGACCAGCATGGCAAGAATGGAGGGGAGGGCGTAAGCCCAGAAGCGACGGGTCATGGCCCGTTGCCGCAGTGTTAAATAGGCAGACATATCTGTTCTCTCGGGGAGCTCGATTATCGAACAGCTAGTCTAGATTAATACTTATTTGGTGATAATTAGGGTTTCACTTGATGAATTGCTGAGCCTTACTCATTAATCCGGGGTGTTGGTAGTGGGCCTTGAGCATGTCGATCAGGATACGCAGGCCGCTGCCCAGCTGGTGCCGACTGGGATAGAAGAGGTAGAAACCGGCAAAGGTGGGGCACCAGGGCTCCAGCACGGTGAGCAGTTTCCCCTCCGCGACCTTTTGGCTCACCTCCTCTTCCAGACAGTAGGCCAGCCCCAGCCCCGCCTCGGCGGCCCCTAGATAGAGGGCCGGGGTGCTGGTGGTGAGCGGCCCGGTCACTTCGATCTCCAGCATGGTGCCGTCGGCAGCAAAGGCCCAGCGATAGTGGTGGTGCGGGGTGAGGCGATAACCGATGCAGGCGTGACGGCTCAGCTCGCTCGGGTGCTCTGGCGCGCCATGTTCCGCCAGATAGGCGGGGGAGCCCACTACCAGATAGCGCTGGGGCGAGCCGAGGGGGATGCCGATCATCTCCTTGGGCAGCAGATCCCCATAAAAGAGCGCGGCATCGTAGCCATCTTCAATCAGCCGGGGCATCAGCTCCTGCTCCACCACCTCCACCTGCATTCTGGGATAACGGCGCAGATAGTCGATCAGCACCGGCGCCAGCAGGCTGTCGATGGCGCCGCGTGGGGCACAGAGCTTGAGTCGTCCCACCGGCTCGTCGCTGTTGCGGGCCAGTTCACTGAGCGCCTCTTCCAGGGTATTGAGGGTGGGGAGCAACTGCTTGAGCAGCCGTTGGCCCGCGTCGGTCGGCACCACGGCGCGGGTGCTGCGGTTGAGCAGCCGCACCCCCAGCCGCGCTTCCAATCCTTTCAGGCTATGGCTGAGGGCGGAGGCCGAGACCCCGAGTTCGAGGGCGGCCTTGCTGAAACTGCGGTGACGGGCGACGGCGGCAAACACTGCCAGTTCGGCGAGATCGGTACGGGTAATGGTCATCATTAATCAACAAAAAGGCGTGAGTCACAAGGGTACGTCAAGGCCGTGCTGCACACAATCCGCGCGGAATGTGTGAATTGTTATGAATATGTATCTGCCCGCAGGCCATTGATTCCAGTGAAACTAAGTTGAATTGTTAAAAAAAACTGACAATAAGGCGTTTTGAGTGTGATCTTAGTCGTCCGAAAGGCGACCGGAATCAAACTTTGGTTGATTAATTCAAAAAAACGCTGTGATTAATAGGGGCATTTAATTAAAGTCAGCCCATCAAGAGTGGCGCACGTTAATCGGTTGTTAATTGAGACGGGCGCTGACCCTCAGGGTCAAAATCTCGCACTGTTGTTTGTTGCTGTTTTGTTGTCACAAGGAGTGATGGCCAGACAGCCGGGGTGCGAGATGTTAATGACAAGGATGAACAGCAGGTGTTCCAGGGAGATGGAACCGGGCCGAGGGCCCGAACAAACAAGAATCCCATTTTTCCTAGATGACAGGAACAACGTATGTCTGACATGAATATTGCAGCTGATGGTCGTTTAGCCAGCAACACTTCCCGCGGCATCAACAAGGCTGATGTGGTCTGGATGCTGGGTCTGTACGGTACCGCGATCGGTGCCGGTGTGCTCTTCCTGCCAATCAACGCCGGTGTAGGTGGTCTGTGGCCGCTGGTTGCCATGTTGATCCTGGCTCTGCCGCTGACTTTCTTCGCTCACCGTGGTCTGGCCCGCTTCGTGCTGTCCGGCTCTACCCGTGATGGCGACATCACTGAAGTAGTAGAAGAGCACTTCGGCAAGACCGCAGGCAAATTCATCACCCTGCTCTACTTCTTTGCCATCTACCCGATCGTACTGATGTATTCAGTTGCCATCACCAACACCGTCGAGAGCGTGATTGTTCACCAGCTGGGCATGTCTGCACCTCCCCGTGCCGTTCTGTCACTGGCGCTGATCCTCGGTCTGATGGCGGTTGTTCGTCTGGGTGGCCAGGTTATCGTCAAAGCGATGAGCGTGCTGGTATTCCCGTTCGTGATCACCCTGATGGGCCTGGCGTTCTACCTGATCCCGCATTGGAACGGTGCCATCATCACTGAAGCTCCGGCCCTGTCCGACGCCTTCAACGGTGACTTCATCAAGACCCTGTGGCTGGCTATCCCGGTTATGGTGTTCTCCTTCAACCACTCCCCGATCATCTCCTCCTTCGCGGTGGACAACAAAGGTCGTTACGGTGAAGGTGCCGAGAAGAAGTGCAGCAACATCCTGCTGGGCGCCCACGTCATGATGGTGATGACCGTTATGTTCTTCGTATTCAGCTGCGTACTGAGCCTCTCCCCGGCTGACCTGGCTGCTGCCAAAGAACAGAACATCTCCATCCTGTCCTACCTGGCCAACCACTTCGACAACCCGGTTATCGCCACTGTGGCTCCGTTGATCGCCATGGTTGCCATCAGCAAATCCTTCCTGGGTCACTACCTGGGTGCGCAAGAGGGCATGAACGGCCTGATGGCCAAGGCGCTGCGTGAGAAGGGCAAGAACGTTGACACCAAGCAGCTGAACAAAGTGACTGCAGTGTTCATGATCCTGACCACCTGGGCCATCGCCACCATCAACCCGAGCATCCTCGGCATGATTGAAGACCTGGGCGGCCCGATCATCGCAATGCTGCTGTTCCTGATGCCGATGTACGCCATCACCAAGGTTCCGGCCATGCGCAAATACGCTGGCAACATCAGCAACGGCTTCGTGACCATCATCGGCCTGATCGCCATGTCCGGTATCATCTACAAGCTGATTGCCTGATAACTCCGGTTACCAAGTTGAATGAAGAAGCCGCCTCGCAAGAGGCGGCTTTTTTTATGGCTTTTTGGGGCGGCGAGCGGATGCTGTATCGCTACTTCATCAGCTTCTTCACCTCGTCGCTGGCCAGCGCCTTGTTGAATTTGTCCCGCGCCTCTTTCCCCTTGGCGGAGTTGGTAAAGCAGACGTGGAGGGACTTGTCCTCGAGGATCTTGCCGTTGAAGCCGAGGTTGGCGGCAACGTCTTTGAGTTGGGGATCGCTTTCCAGCAGATAGGTCATCACATTCTGGTCGATGACCGCCAGATCGAGCCGACCGTTGCCCAGTTTCAGCAGGTTTTGGCTGTCCGAGCTGGTGGCGTCAGCCGAGAGTGCCTTGCTGGCCACTTTTTCGTCAAACTCGGTGGTATTCACATAGCCGGTGACGACACCAATTTTCTTGCCCTTGAGGTCATCAAGGCTCTGCCAGGTGACCGGCTGATCGGCTCGCTGGGCAAACCCGAGAGGGCCGTTACCTATGGGGTCAGAGAAGAGGCAGCTGCTCTTGGGGTCGAGATACTCGGGGAAATAACCCAGTACCTCGGGGTTGTTGGTCGCCTCGTCCACGGCCCGTTGCCAGGGATAGAACTTGATAGTCAGCGGGTCGCCAGCCAGGGCAAAGGCTGCGGTCACCACCTGACTGCTCTTGCCCTGTTCAGGCAGGCTGGCGCTGGTGTAAGGGGGCCATTCAAGGCTGGTCAACACCGCCGCCTGAGCGGCCGACATGCCGAACAAGGGAAGAGTGGCCAGGGCGAGGTGCTTCCATTTCAGGCTCATAGAGATAACTCCTTGTGGTCAAACACCCCTTAAAGATAGCCCCCGGTGTCGATTGCGGATGCCGGCTATGGCTGACCGGCATCCGTGCCATCTATTTGTTGTCGATATTCTCCGACTGCCAGAGGGCATAGCCCTTGCCGGAGGCCGTGGTGGGCAGATCAATCTGCATCAGGTCGTTGCCGATGACGAAGGGGCCCGTGTAGCGGGCGCGCAGATCCTGCGCCAGATCTTTGACCCTGATCTTGCCGTTGAGGCCGATATGGCTGAACACGGTCAGCGCCGGTCTGGCTTCGTTCATTACCCGGGCCGCCTGCTCGGGGGAGGCGAGGTGACCGGCGATCGCCTTGTAGCCGGGGTTGGCCTTCATCTGCTCGGCAGAGGTCATGGAGACGCAGTGCACCAGCAGATCGGCCCCTTTGGCCTGCTTCACCACTTCGGGGCTGTAGCGGGTATCGCCGGAGAGCACCACGCTGTGGCCGTGATAGTCGATGCGATAGCCGAATGACGGCTTGATGTTGACCCCGTGGTCGTTGTCAAAGGCGGTTACCTTGACCCCGTCATGGTTGTAGACCACCCCGGCGGTGACCTCGTGGCTGTTGATCTCCACCCCATCCAGCGGCGTTCCCTCATCCTTGACCCGGGTGGCGATGTCGGTGGCGTAGGCCTGCTGCAAGCCACGGGTGAGAGCTGTGGTGCCTTTGGGGCCGTAGAGTTCCATCGGCGCGTGGCGCTGGCCATAGGCTGGTTGCAGCCAGCCGGTCAGCCAGAGATCCGCCAGCCCGTTGGTGTGGTCGGAGTGAAAGTGGGTAAGGAAGAAGGCGTTGACCCGGCCGATGGGGATATGCAGCTGCCACAGGCGAGTGGCGGAGTTGCGGCCAAAATCGAACACCAGCTTCTGGTTGCCCGCTTCGACCAGGGTGCTGTAACCGCCCCGGCTGATCTGGGGTACCGGAGTGCCGGTGCCGAGCAGGCTGACCCGAAAGATATCGTGCCGGGCTTGAGTTGCTGAGGCTGGGGCTTGATCGTGGTTGCTGATAAAGCTGCTCTCGGCGGCCTGACTGGCGCCGCTGGCCAGCAGACCGACCAGTAATGCGGCCAGATAGGTGCTTTTCATGGGGATTTATCCTGTGGGGAAGGGACGGCATCACTGTATTGGTAACTAAAAGTTGAATAAATTGGCTAAAATCCATTTCTTACTAAACTTTTGGTTGTGAATCAGGGCACTGGTCGCGGGCCAAACGGCCTTGAAACGGGCAAAAAGGAGGGGTTGTGGACCGATTGACCAGCATGCGTATCTTCACCCGGGTGGTGGATCTCGGCTCCTACAGCGCGGTGGCGAGCGAAGAGGGGATCAGCGCCCAGATGGTGGGCAAGCATGTGCTGGGGCTGGAGCTGTGGCTGGGGGGCAAGCTGTTTCACAAGACCACCCGCCAGCAGACCCTCACCGAGCTGGGCCAGCTTTTTCTCGCTCGCTGTCAGCGGGTACTGGAGGAGCTGGCATTGACCGAGTCGCTCACCCAGAACCTGCTGGCTGAGCCGGCCGGACGGCTGCGTATCGCCGCTCCCCTCAGCTTTGGCCACCACCGGCTGGTGCCGCTGCTGCCCGCTTTTCTCGACCGCTACCCCAAGCTGGATCTGGATCTGCAGCTCACCCCGCGCTGGGTCGATCTGGTGGAGGAGGGGTTCGACGCCGCCATCCGCACCCTGCGCCCGCAGGATGAGGCGCTGATTGCCCGTCCGCTGCTGACCCAGCACTACCGCCTCTGCGCGGCCCCCGACTACCTCAATCGCCACGGCGTGCCCCGTCATCCGGCCGATCTAGTTCGCCACCAGTGTCTGCACGGCAACTGGGGCGAGCACGAGCGTTGGCAGTTTGTCGGTGAGGATGGCCAGAGCGAGGAGGTGCGGGTCGCCTCGCGCCTGCGCATCAATCACTGGCCAGCCTTGTTGACGGCTGCGCTCTCGGGGGCTGGCATCACCTTGCAGCCCGCCGAACAGGTGCGTGAGCATATCGCTGCGGGGCGTTTGCTGCCGCTGCTTGGCCGCTATCAGAGCCCTGCCAAGACCCTCTACTTCATCTATCCGGCGGCGCGGCGGCAGGTGCTCAAGATCACCCTGCTGGGGGATTTTCTGGCCGAGTCCCTGCAAGCTGGGCCCGAGCCTGAATAAAAGGCTGCATATTTTCGCCCCCACGCTTAACCATCGTGCTTAACAAAGGGGCGGTGGAGGCCTAACATGGCGGGATGTTTTTCTAGTCAGGACAAAAGGATATGTCTGGGTTGAAAAAGGATCTCGGGCTCTGGCAGGGGATGGGGCTGCTCGCCACCTCGCTGCTCGGCACCGGGATCTTCGTGGTACCGGCGACTGCCGCCTCGCTGGCGGGCGGGGCCTCGCTCTGGGCCTGGTTGCTGCTGATTGCGCTGGTGCTGCCCATCGCCTTTACCTTCGCCCGCCTCGGCCGCCGCTATCCCCACGCGGGCGGTGCGCCGCATCTGATAGGCCTCGCCTTTGGCAACGGCGCCGAGCGCTTCTCCGCCTTCCTTTTTCTGGCAGTGCTGCCGGTGGGGCTGCCCGCCGCCCTGATGATTGCCGCCGGTTTCTGGCACGCCCTGTTCGAGATGGGGGAGTGGACCCTCTGGGCCATCCAGCAGCTCACCCTGCTCGGGGTATTCCTGCTGGGGCTGCGCGGGGCGCGCTCCTCCGGCAATCTGCAACTGTTGATCGCGCTCGCCATTTTGGGGCTCACCCTGCTTATCTGGTTCAAGGGGGAGGTGAGCTGGCGCGATGCGGCTAGGCCCTTGCCGAGCGCGGACGAGTGGCCCCCTATGGCTACGGCGCTGGCGGTGATGTTCTGGTGTTTTGTCGGACTGGAAGCCTTCGCCCACATGGGGGAGGAGTTCAAGCGGCCGGAGCGGGATTACCCCATCGCTCTGCTTGGCGGCGTACTGCTGGCGGGACTTATCTACTGGATCCACTCGCTGGTGGTGCTCAAATATGGCCTCTACGGCGATGAGGCGAAAAACGCCACTGCTATCCCTTCCCTGCTGGCGCTGCTGTTCGGCCCCACCGCCAAGTGGCTGGTGGCGGTGCTCGGCTACCTCTCCTGTTTTGCCAGCATCAATATCTACATTCAGGGCTTTGCCCGGCTGATCTGGAGCATGGCGCGGGAAGGCAAGCTGCCCCCCTCGCTAGCCGTGCTCACCGCGCGCGGCGCGCCGCTGCGGGCGCTCGGTCTGGTGCTCGCCATCTGTCTACTCTGCATCACCCTCATTATCTGGCTGCGACTGCCGCTCGATGAGCTGATCCGCTACGCCAACGGCAACTTCGTGCTGGTCTATCTGCTCTGCATGGCGGCAGGCTGGCGCCTGCTCGGCGGGGTAGGCAAGGGGCTGGCGGGGATAAGCGTGCTGCTCTGCGCTCTGGTGCTGGTGGCGCTCGCCTCCCAGGTGCTCTATGCGGTGGTGTTGAGTCTTGGCTACGGCGGCTTCTCGTTGTGGCGGCGTCATCTGCGCCGTAGTCGTCAGCAGGATGCGCTCCCGCTGGCGAAGTAACGTCTCCCCGATTG
>NZ_QAJD01000138.1:0-12723 GCF_003061465.1 Aeromonas sp. HMWF017 | reverse complement strand
GTTCAGGGCTTTTTGATTCCGGTATATGGGATGTTCATATGAATACTAGCTGGCACGCTATTTGCCGAAAAGTGCGGTGTCGGATCAACTCAACGGCGATTTATAGCCAAAAAAAGTGGGATCCAGCTCTCGTTTTGCTTAAAGTGCTCCCTTCCGATCCCGGTGGTCGGAATGCCCGCAAGGATGCCCTTCAGACGTAAACAGGATGGCCTGGCCAGACTGACTCTCAGAGATGTGATTGCTTCGGTTCTCTTTTTATCTGTCACCTGTGGTGATAGCGCCTTGTTCCGTTCAGTCAGCCCGGGTTTTGCGTCTCTCTCATCGTGCATTGTCACCATCTGCAGCGAGTGAATCATGAGCGAATCGGTTTTAGAGATCCATGACTGGACCCTGAGCGTTGACGACAACATGTTGTGTCGCCCCGACCGCGAGGTCTACCTCGAACCCCGGCTGGTCAACCTGTTGCGGTTTCTGGCCCATAATGCCGGCACCGTGTTTGGCCGCGATGCCCTGATCAACGAGGTGTGGGATGGCGCCGAGGTAACCGATCAGGTGGTGACCCAGTCCATCTTCGAACTGCGCAAGATCCTCAAAGATGGTCGCACCGATGCGACCGACTATATCGTCACCGTGCCCAAGCGCGGCTACAAACTGGTGGCACCGGTACGGCCACTGCAGGTGGTTTCCGTGGTGATGGTGGACGAGCAGCCCGCGCCCGCGGTCAATACCGCTCTCTCCGACAACCCGACTCTCTCCGATCTGAGCCCGCCTGCGGCTGATCAGGATGATGATGCACAGCCCAATGTCGCCCCTTTTCCCGCCGGGCCCCTGACCCGGGCCATCTCCACCCATGCCAAGGATGCCCGCAGCCGCTGGAAGATGGTGAGTTTCGATATCTTCGTTGCCATCGTGCTGATCGCCATTGTCAGCATGCTCAGCTACCAGCACACCAGCCCCCAGGTGCACGCCATGCTGGATCCCAATCTGCTGGTGTTTCGCTTTCACTCCGGCATGGATGACAACAACGAGAACGTGCGCCTCGCCGATGGCATTACCCGAGCCCTGATGGGGGAGGTGGCCGTGGCTACGCCTTTGCGGGTGCAGTACGGTGCCACCACTCTGATGGGGGGAATCATGCCCGGCAAGGAGCTGAGCGTGCGGGTCACCCGCCAGCCGCGCGGCACCTATCTCGATCTGGAGTATCGCAATATCAACACCAACCGGGTGCTGTTCAGCCATCAGTACCAGCTCAGTCGCCACAGTGTGCACGGCGTGTTGCAGGCGAGCAGCCAGGATCTGCTGCGTGCCCTCGACCAACCCGATGCCGAGCCGGGGATGGGCTGGCCGACCGACGATGCCTCCCTGATGGCGATGATGGAGGCGCAGTACTACATCAACAGCCGGGATCCGGTCGCCCTCAAGCGCGGCATCGATCTGCTGGAGCAGGCGCTGATTGTCCATCCGGATCAGCCGCTGCTGCTGGCGGAGCGCTATCTGGCAGGCGAGGCGCTGGCCACCCTGGCGGGCAAATCCGAGAGCGAGCGGCTGCAGGAGATTGGCACCCATCTAGCCCGCGTGGTGCAAAACAGCGGCGCTCTCCCTGCTCGGGTGTGGGAGGCGTTGACCCTGCAGGCGATCCTCAACGGCCAGCAACAGCAGGCCAACTATCTGTTGGAGAAGGCGGCGAGTCGCGGCCGCTCGGTGCTCTACTACATACTGCAGGGCAAGCTGGCGGAGCTGGACGGTCGCCCCGAGGCGGCGGGTGATGCCTACAGTCAGGCCTTTCTGATGGAGGCGACCGAGCAGACCTATCTGCTCTGCCAGCAGCTCGGTTTCTACAGCAATATGGAGAGCCTCACCCCGGCTCTGTTCAATGCGCTGGGCCAGAGCAAGGTGAAGCTCTTTTAACACCGCAGTGTTGGTTTTCCCCGGTCGGTGCGGTTGCCGACCTCATCCACAGGCTGCCTTCGGGCGGCCTGTGCGGTTTCTGCTCGTCTCAATCCTGCATGTTTGCCACCGGGGATGGTCGCTCTGGTGCGGCCCGATTTATCCCCCGCAGTTCCCCACTATATACATCTGCCTTTGTCTTGCCCGCGGCATTCGCGGCACTCGCGTTTGCCCGGCTTTGCGCCGTGTGCAGCTTGTGACATCTGCTGATTGTTGGCGGCGGGATAAGCTGTCCGTCACGACCCATTTCTCATTGCTTACCGTTTATCGCCGTTGAGTTTTACCTCTGAGCCTGGATTGTGATGAGCCGAGCTGAGGGCCGAACAGGAGGTGAGCGGCCACTCAGGGTAACACTCCAAAGGGCTTCGAGATGGTTACAAGGGGAGTGGGCGCAATGGGAGCTGCTTTATCGCGGGTTTATCTGGCCAAAAATATCAAGACGGCGAGATAAGGGGGTTATCAAGGGGCCAAAATGGGGCGGAAGGATATCAAGGTTTTATCAAGGTGGCGGTGTGACCTGATGTCAATTGACTGTTTTTAAATGGTTTTTATCAAAAATAATGAGACAGCGAAAAAAGTTGGCTCATATTTTTATCCGTTAGCTGGTCTTTATGTTTTCCGGGGATGAGAGGCCTAGTCTGTGCCCATTCTTTGGCGGGGCGTTCCGCCAAATGTGTATGTGACGACCCGACCTTTTATAGAACCGGAGATCTTATGTCCCTAGATACGAGCAAGAAGATTGGCCTTATCGCCTGTACAGGTGTGGTGGCCGGCAACATGATGGGGAGTGGTATTGCGCTGCTGCCTTCGGCACTGGCCACCATCGGCTCCATCTCTGTCTTTAGCTGGGCAATCTGTCTGGTAGGCGCCATGGGCCTCGCCTTTGTCTTCGCCCGCCTTGCTACCAAGAACCCGCAAGAGGGTGGCCCCATTGCTTACGCTGGCGAGATCTCTCCGGTGTTCGGTTTCCAGACCGGTGTGCTTTATTACCACGCCAACTGGATCGGTAACCTGGCCATCGCCATTACCGGCGTCTCCTACCTCTCGGTCTTCTTCCCCATTCTCAACAGCCCAATTCCGGCCGCCGCAGCCACCATCGCTGCCGTCTGGATCTTCACCTTCGTCAACCTGCTTGGCGGTAGCTGGGTGAGCCGACTCTGTACCCTGGGTCTGGTGCTGATCCTGCTGCCGGTTGTCGGTACTGCGGTGATGGGCTGGGGTCATTTTGATGCCACCGTCTACAGCCAGAACTGGAACACCACCAGCGGCAGCGACCTGCATGCGGTCATCAGCGCCGTGCTGATCTGCCTCTGGTCCTTCGTCGGTGTTGAATCTGCCGCCGTCTCTTCCGGCATGGTGAAGAACCCCAAGCGCACCGTACCGCTCGCTACCATGCTGGGTACCGGTATCGCGGGTGTTATCTACATCCTCTCTACCCAGGTGATCAGCGGCATGTTCCCGGCCGGTGAAGTGGCTGCCTCCGGCGCCCCGTTTGCCATGGCCTCTTCCGCCATCTTCGGTAGCTGGTCTGCACCATTCGTCTCTGCCTTCACCGCCCTGGCCTGCTTCACCTCGCTGGGCTCCTGGATGATGCTGGTGGGCGAGGCGGGCAAGCGTGCCGCCAACGACGGCAACTTCCCGAAAATCTATGGCGAAGTGGACAAGAACGGCGTCGCCAAGAAGGGTCTGATCCTGGGCTCCCTCAAGATGACTGCCCTGATGGTTGGCCTGACCGCCTTCACTTCCCAGTCCGCTCACGCTGCCGATCTCTTCAACGTGCTGACCACAGATGCGGTGCTGCTGACCATGCTGCCCTACTTCTACTCCAGCATTAACCTGATCCGCTTCGAGGGCATGACCTCCCGCAGCATCGGCGCGATGATCTTCTCCGGTGTGGCCTGTGTCTTCTGTCTGGTGGCCCTGATGGGTGCCAAGGGTTCCAACCTCACCGCTACCTTCGTGGTGTCGCTCATCATCCTGATGTTCTACGCCAAAAAACAGGGTCTGCGTCAGCACGACGCCCTGCTGAACGAACAACCCAGCAACTAATTCCCCCTTTTATCTTCCGAGCGCTCTTCACTCACCATCCCTGATGGAGAGCGCCCCTTTACGTGTGGAGCATTACGATGAATATCATTGCCATCCTCAACCACCTGGGCGTCTTCTTTAAAGAAGAACCCATTCGCCAGCTGCAAGCCTCCCTCGAGCGCAAGGGTTTCGAGGTTGTTTATCCGGTCGATGTGGCCGACCTGCTGAAACTGATCGAGAAGAACCCCCGCGTTTGCGGCGCCATCTTCGACTGGGACAAATACTCTCTGGGCCTGTGCAAGGAGATCCATGATCGCAACGAGAAGCTGCCGATCTTCGCCTTCGCCAACGACCAGTCCACCCTGGACATTCACCTGACCGACCTGCGTCTGAACGTGCACTTCTTCGAGTACCGTCTCGGCATGGCCGACGACATCGCCCTCAAGATGGGTCAGGCCACTCAGGAGTATCAGGACGCCATCCTGCCGCCGTTCACCAAGGCGTTGTTCAAGTACGTGGAAGAGGGTAAATACACCTTCTGTACTCCGGGTCACATGGGCGGTACCGCCTTCCAGATGAGCCCGGCCGGCAGCATCTTCTATGACTTCTATGGCCCGAACGCGTTCAAGGCCGACGTCTCCATCTCCATGCCGGAGCTGGGCTCCCTGCTGGATCACTCAGGTCCGCACAAGGAAGCCGAAGAGTACATCGCCCGTACCTTCAACGCCGATCGCTCCTACATCGTTACCAACGGTACCTCCACTGCCAACAAGATCGTCGGCATGTACTCCGCGCCGGCCGGCAGCACAGTGCTGGTTGACCGTAACTGCCACAAGTCGCTCACTCACCTGATGATGATGAACGACGTGACGCCGATCTACTTCCGTCCGACCCGCAACGCCTACGGCATTCTGGGTGGTATCCCGCAGAGCGAATTCAGCCGCGACACCATCGCTGCCAAGGTTGCCGCGACACCGGGTGCCCAGGCTCCCCGTTACGCCGTCGTCACCAACTCCACCTATGATGGCCTGCTCTACAACACCGGCTTCATCAAGGAGAGTCTGGATACCCCTTACATCCACTTCGACAGTGCCTGGGTGCCTTACACCAACTTCAGCCCGATCTATGAAGGCAAGTGCGGCATGAGCGGCGAAGCGATGCCGGGCAAGGTGTTCTATGAAACCCAGTCCACCCACAAGCTGCTGGCGGCCTTCTCCCAGGCCTCGATGATCCACATCAAGGGTGACGTGGAGGAAGAGACCTTCAACGAAGCCTTCATGATGCACACCTCCACCTCGCCGCAGTACGGCATCGTGGCATCGACCGAGATCTCCGCTGCCATGATGCGTGGCAACACCGGCAAGCGTCTGATCAAGGACTCCATCGATCGCGCCATCTCCTTCCGCAAAGAGATCAAGCGTCTGCGTGATCAGAGCGAAGGCTGGTTCTTCGACGTATGGCAGCCGGACAACATCGACACCGTCGAGTGCTGGAAGCTTGATCCGAAAGATGACTGGCACGGCTTCAAGGACATCGATGACAACCACATGTACCTGGATCCGATCAAGGTCACCCTGCTGACCCCGGGTATGGGTCGTGATGGCAAGCTGCTGGAGAAGGGCATTCCTGCTTCACTGGTCTCCAAGTTCCTGGACGAGCGCGGCATCGTGGTCGAGAAGACCGGCCCTTACAACATGCTGTTCCTCTTCTCCATCGGTATCGATCAGTCCAAGGCGATGCAGCTGCTGCGCGCCCTGACCGAGTTCAAGCGTGGCTATGACCTGAACCTGACCATCAAAAACATCCTGCCGAGCCTCTATCGTGAAGATCCGAGCTTCTACGAAGGGATGCGCATTCAGGAGCTGGCCCAGAGCATCCACGATCTGACCTGCAAATACCGTCTGCCGGAGCTGATGTTCAAGGCGTTCGACGTGCTGCCGGAGATGAAGATGACCCCGCACGCTGCATGGCAGCAAGAGCTGGCGGGCAATCTGGAAGAGGTGCCGTTGCGTGACATGGTTGACCGCATCAGCGCCAACATGATCCTGCCGTACCCGCCGGGAGTTCCGTTGGTTCTGCCGGGCGAGATGGTGACCCAGGATTCTCTGCCGGTGCTCGAGTTCCTCGAGATGCTGTGCGAGATCGGTGCCCACTACCCGGGTTTTGAGACCGACATCCACGGCCTCTATCGTCAGGCCGATGGCAGCTACACCGTCAAGGTGCTGCGTTAATCGACAGTGACAACAGTCGAAAGTGACAACAACGGGCCGCAAGGCCCGTTTTTCCCTCCGGAATTCCTGTTCTTATTGCGTGAGTCGCCAATCATGAAGCGAGTGCTCTCCATTCAATCCCACGTAGTCTTTGGCTGTGCCGGCAACAGCGCCGCCGTTTTTCCCATGCGTCGCCTCGGGATCGAGGTGTGGCCGATGAACACGGTGCAGTTCTCCAACCACACCCAATACCGCGAAGGCTGGCAGGGGATGGTGATGCCCGGCGGCCATATCCGTCAGCTGGTAAACGGCCTGGCGGAGATCGGCGTGCTGGCCGAGTGCGATGCGCTGCTGAGCGGCTACCTCGGCTCGGCCGAACAGGGGGAGGAGATCCTGGCGGCGGTGGCTCGGCTCAAGGCGATCAATCCGGCCGCCCTCTACTTTTGTGACCCCGTGATGGGTCACCCCGACAAGGGGTGCATAGTGGCACCCGGCGTCGCCGATTTTCTGAAAAACCGGGCACTGGCCTGCGCCGATATGCTGGCCCCCAATCTGCTGGAGCTGGAACAGCTCACCGGCCGCGATATCCGCAATGTGCCGGAGGCCATCGAGGCGTGCCAGCAGCTGCGCGCGCAAGGGGTCAAGCTGGTGATGGTCAAGCATCTGGGCAAGGCCGGTTTTGCCATGGACCGCTTCGAGATGCTGCTGGTGTGCGAGGAGGGGACCTTTCATCTTTCCCGCCCGCTCTACCCTTTTGCCCGCCATCCCATCGGGGTGGGGGATCTGCTGAGCGCCACCATGCTGGCCAATCTGCTGGCCGGTTGTACCCCGGTAGCGGCGTTCGAACTTACCAACGCCAGCGTGGATGCGGTACTGGCCCGGACCTGGCTGGCGGGGGCCTACGAGCTGCAACTGGTTGCTGCCCAGCACGAGATGGCGCTGCCGCAGGTCTCTATCCGGGCGACCCGCCTCTGAGCTGATTACGCGCACAGAAGAAACAACAAAGCCCTGATCATCAGGGCTTTTATATTTCAGATTCGGGGAGAGGGCTCAGTCCTGCGGGCTTCTGAGCGCCTTGACCACATCCTCTTTGGGCTCCAGCTCCTTGACTTGATTGAAGATCTCCAGCTCCCCTTGCGGACTGACGGTGTAGGCATCGGCATCCTGATAGCTGCCGCTGCCAGCGCTCTCGATGATGACCACCAGCTCGGGCTGCTTGTCGCCATTCAAATCGACCAGTTTCAGCTCCCGGATAAAGCCGTTACGGGCCATCACCTTGCCATCCTGAAACTCATCCAGTGGAAACTGGGCGTTCTGGCCCGAATAGAGCCGCATGTCATAGCTGCCGATGGAGGCGGGCTCACCGGCCCCCTGCGCCACCCGGATCACCTGCCCGGAGGGGAGGGTCAGTTGCTTGCTAAATCCCTCTTCGGCTTGTGCCGCCAGCGGCAGGGTTAGCAGCCCTGCCATCATCAATGCTCTGTTCATCTTGCAACCTCTTGCTGTCTCTTGAGTGCGGGCTCCCGGGGAGCCCGCCGTGATGTTGCTACCAGATCTTCACCCGCTTCTGGGGCGGCAGATAGAGTTTGTCCCCCGGCTGGATGTTGAATGCCTCATAGAAGGCGGGAATGTTCGGCACCACGCCATTGACCCGGTACTCGGGGGGCGAGTGGGGGTCGGAGCGCAGCAGCATCTGCATCAGCTCGGGGCGATACATCCCCTTCCACACCTGCGCCCAGCCGAGGAAGAAGCGCTGTTCGCCGGTGAAGCCATCCAGCACCGGTGCCTCCTTGCCATCGAGCGACAGCTTGTAGGCCTTGTGGGCTATGGTTAGGCCGCCCAGATCACCGATGTTCTCCCCCAGGGTAAACTGGCCGTTGACGAACTGGCCGTTGATGGGCTCGAAGCGGTTGTACTGGGCCACCAGCCGGCTGGTGCGGAAGCGGAACTCCTTGAGATCCTGCGGCATCCACCAGTCGCGCATCATGCCGTCGCCGTCGGATTTGGCCCCCTGATCATCAAAACCGTGGCCCATCTCGTGACCAATGACCCCGCCGATGGCGCCGTAGTTGACCGCATCATCCGCCGTCATGTCGAAGAAGGGGGGCTGCAAGATGGCCGCCGGGAAGACGATCTCGTTGTTGCTCGGGTTGTAGTAGGCATTCACCGTCTGCGGCGACATGTGCCACTCGTCCCGGTCGACCGGCTTGCCGAGGCGCGCCAGACTGTCTGCGTATTCAAAGGCTTGCGAGCGTTGCAGGTTGCCCACCAGATCATCCGGTTTGATGGTGATGGCGCTGTAATCCTTCCACTGGTCGGGGTAGCCGATCTTGGGGCGGAACTTGGCCAGCTTCTCGAGTGCCTGCGCCTTGGTCTCGGGCGACATCCAGTCGAGCTCCTTGATGCTCTGGCCGTAGGCGGTGCGCAGGTTCTCCACCAGCTGCTCCATCCGCTCCTTGGCCGCTGGCGGGAAGTAGCTGGCCACATAGAGCTGGCCGACCGCTTCACCCAGATGATCGTTCAATACCCCCAGTGCCCGCTCCCAGCTGGCGCGCTGCTTGGGCGTGCCGCTCAGGGTGGTGCCGTAGAAGGCGAAGTTGGCGCGGTCGGTCTCGCTGTCGAGATAGGGTGCGTAGTCGGTCAGCAGTTGCCACTTGAGGTAGGCCTGCCAGTCGGCGATGGGGGTCTGGGCCATCACCTGATCCAGCGCGCTCAGATAGGTCGGCTGACCGATGATGAGCTCCGGCTGGCCAGCAATGCCCGCGGCGTTCAGATAGGCCTGCCAGTCGAGATGAGGGGCGAGCCGTGCCAGTTCGCTGGCGGGGCGCTTGTTGTAGTTCTTCTCCCGATCCCGCAGGGCGACGTTGTCCCACTGGATGGTGGCGAGCCGGGTTTCGAGGGCCAGAATCCGCTTGGCCTTGCCGCTCGGGTCAGATTCCCCGAGGCGGCTCAGCATGGCGGCGATATGCTGCTGGTACTTCTGGCGCAGGGCCTGACTCTCGGGATCCTGCTTGAGGTAGTAGTCCCGATCCGGCAGCCCCAGTCCACCTTGATAGAGGTAAACCGCATAGCGGTCGGGGGACTTGGCATCGGCGTCGATCCAGATGCCGAACGGCGCGCCGCCGCCCATGCGGCCCGACTGGGCAAAGGCACGGGCCAGCGCGGCCTGATCACCGATCCGATCGATATCTGCCAGCGCCGGTGCCAGCGGGGTGAGCCCCTTGGCGTCACGGCTAGCCTGATCCAGATAGCTGGCGTAGAGATCGCGGATCTGCTGGGTCGGCGTGCCGGTGGCGGCCTCCTGCTTGGCCAGCCCCTCGACCAGCACCCGCACATCGGCGAGGGATTTGTCCCGCAGCATGTAGAAGGCGCCATCGGCGGGACGATCGTCGGGGATCTTGGCGGTGGCGAGCCACTTGCCATTGACGTAACGGAAGAAGTCATCGCCGGGTTTGACCTGGGTGTCCATATTGGCCAGCGCCAGCCCGGAGTGTTTGGGGGAGTCTTGCGGTGCCTGACTGCAGCCAGCCAGCAGTGCCAGTCCAATCAGGCCGGCCAGTAAGCTTTTCTTATTGTTCATCTTGTTTGATTCCAATTCGGATTGTTTGCTTCCCTGCCCATCTTCCTTGCTCCAACCGGTTGTGCGACCGCCTTGCGGCCAGCTTGGTGGAGAGGGCGGGCGAGCCTCACTCTAGCAGCAGGGTTGCAGCTTGATAAGCCCGACTCTGCTAAGATCGGCCGGTCCGTTTTGGGGAAGCCTATGATTTCTCATCTTTATTCTCGCTTTTGTCTGACTATGCCAGCGCCGGAAGGTTCCACCGGTCTGCTGGTGGCCTTCAGTGGCGGCCTCGACTCCACCCTGCTGCTGGTGCTGGCTGCGCAGTATGCTCGCGAGCACGGCCTGCCAGTTCGCGCCCTGCACGTGCACCACGGCCTCAGTTCCCATGCCGATGAGTGGGTCACTCATTGTGAAGTCGTGTGTCAGCAATTGGCGGTGGAACTGCTGGTCGAGCGGGTGACTCTGGCCCGTGGCAATGGCGAGAGTCTGGAGGCGCAGGCTCGCACCGCCCGTTACCAGCGGCTGACCGCCCGGATGCGGGAGGGGGAGTGGCTGCTCACCGCCCACCATCAGGACGATCAGCTGGAGACCCTGCTGCTGGCCCTCAAGCGCGGCGCCGGTCTGCGCGGGCTGGCGGGGATCCTGCCAAGCCAGCCCTTTGCCAGCGGCCTGTTGTTGCGTCCGCTGCTCGATATGAGTCGCGCCGAGCTGGCCGAGGCGGCGGCGAGCCTCCCCTTTGGCTGGGTGGAGGATGAGAGCAATCAGGATGTGAGCTATGACCGCAACTTTTTGCGCCAGACGCTTATCCCCCAGCTCAAGGCGCGCTGGCCCGCCATGGCCCAGACCGCGGCGCGCAGCATGGCCCTGTGCGCCGAGCAGGAAGCGCTGCTGGAGGAGCTTGCCGAGAGCGACTGGCAGCTGGCGGGCGAGGGGGAGGCACTCCATATCGGCCCGCTGCACGCCCTTTCACCCACCCGGCGCAACAACCTGCTGCGCTACTGGATCCGCCGTCAGGGGGGGGAGATGCCATCCCGCGAGCAGCTTGTCCGGCTCTGGCAGGAGGTAGCGTTGGCGCGCGGCGATGCCAATCCCCGGCTCAACTGGGGGCGCCAGAGCTGTCGTCGTTTTCAGGAGCGGCTCTATCTGGTGAGCCCTGACCTGCAACCCTGTCATCAGGTGTTGCCGCTCACCGTGGGTGAGCCGCTGACCTTGCCGGACGGGTTGGGTGAGCTGGTGGTGCGCATGGCGGAGCACGGCGAGGATCTGTTGCGTTCCCCCCGAGCGGACGAGCCGCTCTCGGTGCGTTTTCAGGTGGCGCCCGGGATCCCCCTCAAACCGGTGGGGCGAAGCGGCAGTCGGCGGATGAAGAAGCTGCTGCAGGAGTATGGCGTGCCTTCGTGGCAGCGGGGGCGCATTCCCATCCTCTACTATGGCGAGCAGGTGGCGGCGGTGGTGGGGCTCTTTGTCTGCGACGGTTTTATGGCACAGGGGGCCGGGCTGGTGTGCCACTGGCAGGGGAGCGGTGCAGCCCCCATCCTGCTCGAGCAGGATCTTGCCTGAGGTGATCTCGGTGTGAGGGGGGATTAGCCCCAAAAAAAGAAGCTCCGGTCACATGGCGCGCATGTGCCGGAGCAAAGAAGAGTTCGCGATTATTCGTTAGGGCTGGCCTTGCCTGCTTTCTTGCGGGCGTAGAGGTGACTGTCGGCCGCCTCGTAGAGGCTCGGCACATCGACCCCGGATTGCCAGCTGGCGGCGCCAAGGCTGCATCCGACCGAGAAGGTGCTGAGCTCCTTGTTGGTCATCAACATGTGCTGCAGTCGCAGCCAGACCGGGCGCCACGCCTCGGGTTCGGCCGGTTGCAGCAGCAGGGCAAATTCATCTCCCCCGAGCCGGAAGGCTTGATCCGTACTGCGGATGCACCCCTTGAGCAGCTGGGCGAAGCGGCTCAGCACCAGATCCCCCACCGGATGGCCCCAGGTGTCATTGATCTGCTTGAAGCGATCGAGATCCAGCAGCACCAGCACCAGACCGTGGGGCTCGCGGCTGTGCTGTTCGATGGCGCGACCGATGGCCTCGTCAAAGTAGGAGCGGTTGCCAAGGCCGGTCAGGTGATCGAGCCTGACCAGCTGATCCAGTTTTTCCAGCCGCAGATAGAGGGGCAGCAGCAGGCAGAGCAGCTGATGGTATTGCATCAGTACCCGTTGCTGGCTGCCGCTCATCGGATGTTCCAGCTCGTAGTGGAGCTGGCCGAGCAGCTGGCCATGCTGACCGCGCAGTTCGAACGGATAGTTGTGCAGGTTGAGGGTGGCCAGCGGCGGGTGCTGGATCAGCACATGGGGCTGGCCACAATCGAGGTAGAGACCGTGGATCCTGACAATTCTTGCCGCACGATCGGCAAAAGTTGTCAGCAGACCGCCGAGATCGCTCTGCCCCAACAACTGCTCGAGCAACTGGTTGCGTTCAACGCTGGGCAACGGCGTGAGCCGCTCCATCTGGCGAACCCACTGCTCGATGCCATGGCTAAAGCCATTAAGTGACGACGTATTTTCCATGGTCTTCCACCTGTAACACCTGACTACTGTCTCCTCCCTGCAATTGGCATGCCCAATATATCTTTCCTGCCCGCCAGATCGGCTGACTAAGCTTAAGTCGATAAAAGGAGAGGAAAATTTGTACACCGACCTGTTGATCCTGTTGTTCGCCGCCGTTCTGCTGGTGGCAACTTTCCGGCGCCTCGGCTTGCCGGTCATCCTTGCCTACCTGATTGCCGGCGTCTTGCTCGGCCCCCACGGGCTGGCGGTGATCACCGGCCAGTCGATCATGCAGACCATTGCCGAGCTGGGGATCGTCTTTCTGATGTTCTCGCTGGGGTTGGAGTTCTCCCTGCCGAAATTGCTGGCGATGCGCCGGTTGGTGCTGGGGGTGGGGATGTTGCAGGTGCTGCTCACGTCACTGCTCTTCGTCGCCATCGGCTGGTGG
>NZ_QAJD01000137.1:0-1644 GCF_003061465.1 Aeromonas sp. HMWF017 | reverse complement strand
TGAAGCAAGCGCCTTCGGGGTAATGGCGGTGGATGATGATCGCAAGATCAATGCCTTCGTCGAAAAGCCTGCTAACCCGCCCGCCATGCCGGGCAAGGACGACACCGCGCTGGCCTCCATGGGCGTCTATATCTTCGATGCGGAGTATCTCTATCAGCTGCTGGAAGAGGACATTGCCAACGAGCAGTCCCATCACGATTTCGGCATGGACGTGATCCCCCGCGTGGTGAAAGAGGGCACCGCATTCGCTCACCCGTTTGGCATGTCCTGTGTCGGCTGCTGTCCGGATCGCCGCCCCTACTGGCGCGATGTGGGCACCGTGGACTCCTTCTGGGAAGCCAACATGGATCTCGCCTCCGTCACGCCGGAGCTGGATATCTACGATCAGGACTGGCCCATCTGGACCAGTCAGAACATGACTCCTCCCGCCAAGTTCGTGCAGGACCGAAACGGCCAGCACGGCATGACCATCAACTCCATGTTTGCCGGGGGCACCATCGTCAGTGGTTCTTTCATCCTGAGTTCGGTGCTCTTTACCAATGTGCGGGTCGACTCCTTCTGTACCCTGGATCAGGCCGTTATCTTCCCGGGTGTGGATATTGGTGACGGTTGCCGACTGCGCCGGGTGGTGATCGACAAGGGGTGCAAACTGCCGGAAGGCACGGTGATCGGTGAAAACGCCGATGAAGATGCACGTCGCTTCCACCGCTCCGAGCAGGGCATAGTGCTGGTCACCCAGGGGATGCTCACTCGCCTTAACAAAGAGCTGCAGGGAAAACAAAAGCGCTGATCCGCAGCCAGACGGGATCCCCCTTCCTACCGCAAAGGGAGCCATGATGGCTCCCTCTTTCTATGGCTGACCAGATAGCCACCTCACACCATCATTGCCATCGCGTTGCAGTCTCCCAGAGATACCATTTACTGTGGATAAACAGCTGGACAATGCAGCCGTTACGCCTCAAACCGTAAACATTAAATTACAAAACAACCATTAACCCTCCGAAAAACCCTCTGTATTATTCCTGTTAGCGCTATATAGCAGCTCCTTTATCTGACTTTTTAGCGGCAAACCCACTAGTTTCACTTGATTGTTTGTTTTTACTTGGTAAGGTGAGGGCGGTTGCGTAACAAAGCAGGTACCAGTGTAAACATATCGGTACAATCGCTTTTAGCTTAATACAGTAGAGAGAATGAAATCATGCAAAGAGACCCCCTGAACAACATCCATATCCAGTCCGAACAAGTGATGATCACGCCTGCCCAGCTCAAGGAGAAGTTACCGATCTCCGATAAGGCGCTGGCATTCGTGCAAGGGGCCCGCAATACCATCGCCGACATCATCCACCGTCGCGATCACCGGCTGCTGGTGATCTGTGGTCCCTGCTCCATCCACGACATGGACGCCGCCAAAGAGTACGCAACCAGACTCAAAGCGCTGCATGATGCCTATCAGGACTCTCTCTACATTGTCATGCGGGTCTACTTTGAGAAGCCGCGCACCACGGTAGGCTGGAAAGGCTTTATCAACGACCCCAATCTGGATGGCACCTTCGATGTGGAGCTGGGGCTGCACCGTGCCCGCGAGCTGCTCTGCTGGCTGGCGGAGCTGGAGTTGCCGCTGGCCACAGAAGCGCTCGATCCCAT
>NZ_QAJD01000002.1:0-8702 GCF_003061465.1 Aeromonas sp. HMWF017 | reverse complement strand
ATATCAGACAGTCATAAAAGCCATTTTTCACGGCGACACTGGGCAAATATAGTGGCTTACCTGCCACAAGGCATCCCAATTTTCTATATCAACGACTATCAACACAGTCAGGAGCCATCATGCGCCATCTCTCTGTCATCGGCCTCGGAGCCATGGGCTCCGCCCTCGCCACCACCCTGATCAAGGCGGGCCATCCGGTCACCGTCTGGAATCGCAGCACCGCCAAGGCCGCACCGCTGCAAGCGCTGGGTGCGACACTCGCCCCCTCGGTTGGCGAAGCCATCGCTGCAAGCGATATCACCCTTGTCTGCGTCGATAACTACGCCGTCAGCCAGCAGTTGCTGGATGAGGCAAGCGATGCGGTGGCGGGCAAGCTGCTGGTGCAGCTCTCCACCGGCAGCCCGCAGGGGGCCAGAGCGCTGGAGAGCTGGAGCCACGCACGCGGCGCCCGCTATCTCGATGGCGCCATCCTCTGCTTCCCGGATCAGATCGGCACCAGCGATGCCAGCATCATCTGCTCGGGGGCCAGCGCCGCCTTTAGCGACGCCGAACCGGTGCTGCGCCTGCTCGCACCTACCCTCGACCATGTGGCCGAGGCGGTGGGCGCCGCCGCGGCGCAAGATTGTGCCGTCGCCGCCTACTTTGCCGGTGGCCTGCTCGGTGCTCTGCACGGCGCGCTGATCTGCGAGGCGGAAGGGTTGCCGGTTGCCAAGGTGTGCGCCCAGTTCAGCGAGCTGTCGCCGATTTTGGGGGGCGATGTGGCCCACCTTGGCAAGACGCTGGCGAGCGGCGATTTCGATCACCCCTACGCCAGCCTGAAAACCTGGAGCGCCGCCATCAGCCGCCTCGCAGGTCACGCCACCGATGCCGGGATCGACAGCCGCTTCACGCGCTTTGCCGCCGATCTGTTTGAGGAAGGGGTGGCGCAAGGGTTTGGTCAGCAGGAGGTGTCGGCCCTCATCAAGGTGCTGCGGGCGCGCAATGGAGCGGCGCAATGAACGAGCTGACCAACCAACCCCAAATCGCACTGGTCACCGGCGCCGCTGGCGGGATTGGCCGCCAGCTCTGCATCGGGCTGGCCGAGGCGGGTTATCGGGTGATCGCCACCGATCTGGCTCCTCACGCTTTTGACCATCCCGAGATCCACTTTCACCCGCTCGACTTGCGCGATGAGCGGGCCATCGTGGGGCTCTTTGCCGAGGTGCGCGAGCAGCACGGCGGCATCCATCTGCTGATCAACAACGGCGCCATCAGCAAGTTCCACACCCGCTTCGAGGAGCTGAGCGCAGCCCAGTTCGATCAGGTGATGACGGTCAATGTGCGTGGTGCCATGCTCTGCGCCCGCGCCTTTGTGCAGGCCAACCGCGGGTTGTCCTATGGCCGCATCATCAATATTGCCTCCACCCGCTGGCAGCAGAACGAACCGGGTTGGGATGCTTACGGCGCCTCCAAGGGGGCGCTGGTCGCCCTCACCCAGTCCCTCGCCAACTCGCTGGCCGACTACCCCGTCACGGTCAATGCCATCAGTCCGGGCTGGATCCAGGCGGAGGATTACCACACCCTGACCGAGGCAGATCATCGCCAGCACCCGAGTGGCCGGGTCGGGCGCCCTGACGACATCACCCGCGCCTGCCTCTTTCTGGCGGATCCCCAGAACGACTTTATCAACGGCGCCAATCTGGTGGTCGATGGCGGGATGAGCAAGAAGATGATCTACCACACCTCCGCCTCCTTCTGGGAGGAGTAACCCCTGCGGCGGCAGCCTCGCCCCGGCCTGCCGCCCGCTCCTTTTCTGCCCGTTTTTTCATCGCTTTTGCCCCGCCGCCCTTGCACTGGCCAGACCGACTGGCAACAATAGGCACTCAACTGACCCCTCTTCATTTCGCCCGTTAATTGATCGCCCAACTCATCGCGTTGGCGGGCTGTTTCCGTTAAAATGACGGGTTTTTGCCGTGCCTGGTTTGCCAATCCCCACCATCAGGCACTCGCAGCGTGAATCCTATGATGCCAGTGATGCAGGATCTGCCATGAACAACTACTTTCGGGTGCTGGGCGTCAAGTCCAACGCCAGCGAAAACGACATCAAGAAAGCCTATCGTCGGCTGTCGAACCAGTACCACCCCGACAAGCTGCACGGGGCCAGTGAAGAAGAGAAAGAGCAGGCAGCCATCAAGCTGCACCAGGTAAAGCAGGCCTATGAAGTGCTGTCCGATCCGAAACAGCGGGCCGCCTTTATCAAGGATTTCAACAACGTCATCGTGACCGACCCCGCCTCCGCCATGCAGGAGATGTGGGATCAGTTCTACCCCTGAAACAGCAGGCAGAAAGAGCAACTATGCAAAAGAGATGGGACCAGGCGCGGCTCAAGTCGCTGCAAAGCGATGCCAGCGAAAACATCGAATCCTACCGGGATCAGGACGACCCCAAGGGGCTGGAACAGTTCACCGACCAGATGAAGAGCCTGCTGCTGGCCGATATGAGCATGCTGGAGTTTATGCCCGAGTATCTGCCGCTGGCCCTCTATGGCCGGGTGCAGTTCCCAGCCAAGGCCAAGTCGCAGTGGAACAAGTGGCTCACCAGCGGCGAGCAGCCGAGCTGGGACGAGTTCAAGGTGAGCGTCGGCTTCAACAACGCCGCCCTGCCGCTGGTCAAGGCGGTGCGAGCCCAGAGCGAAGATCAGCTGATGGAAGCCTGCGCCGTGCTGTTCCTGCTCGACAACCCGCTACCGCGCGGCAGCCACCGCGGCGATGACGACTATGAGCTGCGCGACGAAGAAGATGAAGACGGGGAAGATGCCGACGCCGACTACCACGGCGGCAGTGACCGCTATGGTGATGACGACGGCGATCAGGATATGTACGACGAAGTCCGTTTCTAATTGGGGCAAGGCATGAGCAACAGTCTGATAGAAATTACCGCCATCGAGATCAAAGAGCTGGCCGTTATCGAGCCGAAGCAGGCCAGCGAGAAGTTCGAGCTGATCGCCAAGACCATGTCTGACGACCAGCTGGCAGAAGTGATTGAAAACATTGATATCGTTACCCTGACCCAGATTAACGGCCAGCACGATATCTCCTTCCCCTCCATCATCTCCGAGCTGATGACCCCGGAGCGGATCCGTGACATCGTCTGCCAGCAGCCGCTCTACTGGGAAGAGGCAATCAAGAACAACGCCGACGAGCTGCAACAGCACACCTTCGACTTCCTCAACTACCTGATCCGCACTCAGGATAGCGAAGCCAAGCAGCGCGAGATCCTCGAGTGCGTGGCCGAAGATCCGGCCGGTCTCTTCTACCTCGCCATCCCCTTTATCGAGTTCTATCGCGGCGATCGCTATGAAGAGGACGAAGGCTATCGCGACGTGCTGCACGCCGAAGAGGAAGACCTCGAAGAGTCCCTGCGCTACAGCGAGCGCCAACAGAGCGAGGATGTCCACGACTACGCGCTGGATGACCCGCGCAGCCTCTTGATGCTCATTCGCGAGCTGGCCCCCGAGGTGGAGAAAGCCATCAAGGCGCTGCTGCGCAACGAGCACTCAACCTGGGACGGCATCATCAACAAGTTTGCCGCCGAACTGGTGATGCAGGCCAAAGAGAAGAACAAGGTCGAGGAAGACGAGTACGGCGACGTCGACGACATGTTCAGCTTTCTGGATTAAGGAGCCCATTCATGCAGTTAGTCATTCGCGATGCCAACCAGGGCCCCTTTCTGAGCCAGGTGCTGCGCTTTGGCCGCGACAACGAACTCTTGAGTCAGCAGCAGCTGGCCGCCATCAAGGGCAAGGCGGTGCTGATGAGCCTGAAATTCGCCGACAAGTACTACAACAAGTACAAGATGCACCTGCTGGAGCAGGCCGCCCACGACGTCATCGGCGTAGTGAGCCTCGGCCTGCAGGAGCTCTCGGCGCGGGATCCGGCCAAGGCGCTGGCGCTGCTGCAGGCGCCGGAAGGCCCTATCAAGCCGTTCCAGAAGGGCTGGTCAATGCTCATTACCGTCAGCCCCAAGCAGGCTGGCAACAGCCTCTACGGTGACGTGGATGCCCGCCTGCTGGACAAGATCTCGAGCCCGCCCGATGTGGAGGAGTGGCAAGGGTGGCAGGAGTACGAGAAGGCGCTGACCGAGCACAACAAGAGCCGCCTGATGGAGCTCATCGACCAGCACTTTTTCGCCTGCGAGAGCGACCACCCCACCATGGAGGACAAGCTGGCCGAAGCGCTGCTCTACCGCATCCTCTGTGGCAAGGGCAGTGGCGCCGCCCCGCTCAAGGTGAAGCAGGATCTCAAGCGCAAACTGGCGCGGGAGATTGAGCTCGACGAGGGCTGGTATGACACCGACTATCTGGCGACTCAGCTCACCCTGCTGCTGAGCGCGCTGCCCGCCGACATGGCCGCCGCCCTGCGCCAGGAGCTGAGCCCGGGCTTTGTGCCCAACCTGCTGCACACTCTCGGCTTTGTGCGCCAGTACCAGCTGCAGCAAAAAGAGAACGCCTCGCCGGAGAAGCTCGACAACATCGAGATGCGCGCCGGTCTTAAGCACCCGCTGCTCGGCTGGCCGCTCTACCACGACTTCTAAGGCCGCTTTCGCCGCCCATCAGTCGCACCACAACGCCCGGCCCGCCGGGCGTTGTTCTATCCTCCCCTCACCCTCTCGACAACAGAAAGGGAACACGCGCAAGTCACCCTGAGGCTACCCCTTCTCTTCCCGATATTTATTCACTCAATGCCCAAGGATGAATAAACAACCTGCAATACAACAACTTGGCGCCAGCTGCGTTTCGGGACAACAAAGCGGGACGCAGATCCCGCTACAGCGCCATAATCGGCACCAAATAGCCGACTGGATCACATCAACCGTGTCGCAATCGCGTGGTAAGTCGAGCTAAAACCACGGCTCAATCACGCATAAAAAGGCGAAATAGATCAATAAAAAGCAATTAATCGCGCCGGATTAAATTTCAGGTATGGCTATTTGCACCGCTTGGCCGCTAAATGACAGACCGGCCTTCAGACCAGCATGGAAGCGCACAAGGCTAGCCGGCAGCAGACCGGTACGCTCTCAGGACGAGTTATGACTTTCTTCTCTCACAGGAGACAGACCGTGAGCGCTTCGACACCACACCCTCATCACGCCGCCGTCCCACCCGGCTCAGGCGCCCTGTTCTTTATCCAGACCTTCGCCACCCTGGGTTTTGCCGTGCTCTACTCCACCCTGGTGCTCTACGCCACCAAGCGGCTCGGCTTTAGCGAATCCCAGGCCAACGCCATGATGGGGATCTTCGGTGCCTTCAACTACGGCCTGCACCTCTTTGGCGGCTACCTTGGCGGGCGTTACCTCAGTAACCGCAACCTGTTCGTGATGGGAATGGTCTTGCAGGTGATCGGCTGCTACTTCATCGCCGAGATGGGGATCACCGGCCTCTACTGGGGGCTCGCCATGTTCCTTACCGGCAGCGGCCTCAACGTCACCTGCCTCAACATGATGCTGACCCAGCGCTTCGCCCCGGATGATCACCGCCGCGAGAGCGCCTTCCTGTGGAACTACGCCGGGATGAATCTGGGCTTCTTTATCGGCTTCACGGTGGCGGGCTACTTCCAGCTCACCGAGGATTACCGCACCCTGTTCCTGTTTGCGACGCTGGGCAACATCATTGCCATCATCGCCACCTTCGCCTGCTGGCCCATTCTGGCGGATATCAGCACCCCGCTGCGCCATGTCAAAGGGAGCGGCTTCTACCGCCGCATGCTGGCCGGGATCGCCATTCTGGCCATGCTGGTGCCGGCGCTGCGCCTGCTGCTGACCCACGCCAGTTTCAGCGGCAGCTTCGTGCTGATCCTGGGGGCCGTGGTGCTGGTGCTGCTCTGCGTGATGACAGCCCGCCATCCGGACGCCGCCGAGCGCAGCCGCATGGTGGCCTACCTGATCCTCGCCCTTGGCTCCCTCATCTTCTGGTCGCTCTACCAGCTGGCGCCCATGGGGCTGATGCTCTTCTCCGAGCACAACATCAACCTCAACGTGTTCGGATTGCGAGTCGCTCCCCAGTGGATCCAGAACATCAACACTATCGTCATCGTCATCGGTGGCCCCCTGATGGCACTGCTGTTCAAGCGGCTGCGCGAACAGGGCTGGAATATCGACATCCCCTCCCAGTTTGCCGCCTCCCTGTTCTGCATGGGGCTCGGCATGCTGGTGCTGCCGATCGGCATTCATCTGGCGGGGGCCGACGGACTGGTCGCCTTCAAGTGGATCGCCATCAGCTATGTGCTGCAGAGTTTTGGCGAGCTGCTGATCTCCCCCATCGGTTACGCCATGATTGGCAAGCTGGCCCCCGCCAGCCTGCAAGGCTTGATGATGGGTTGCTGGATGATGGTGACCGGCGTCGCCTCCGTGCTGGCGGGCTATGTCTCCGGCGCCATGCCGCAAAATATCGGCAGCACCCCGGTCGCCACCAACCCGGGTTACAGCTCGGTGTTCAATATGCTGGGCTGGGGCTCGCTGGCGGGCGGCGTGGTGTTGCTCCTGCTGGTGCCCCGCCTGCGCCAGCTGATCGCCTCCAAGATCACCCCGCCACCGGCGGCGACAGCCATTCCTGTCTGATCGGGCTCGGGCCAGCCATTTTATTGACCCCAGCCAGTGCGAGCGGTTGAATCAGCAACGCGGCTGATAATGCAAGGGGCCCCGCCATCATGGATGGCGGGGCCTTCTCTTTTGGTGGGATGGATGGCTCATTTCAGGCGGGCAGAGTGGCGCCCATGATGATTTTTGCATCAAATCAACCAATCCATTTTTGGCTGTCGCATCAATGAAACAATCCAGTATCTGGGACAAGCTGCGCACCCCATGGCCGCGGCAACCTCGCGGGGCACAACCTTGGTGTACGATTGTCTGCACCACACCCGAATACATATCGAGAGACACCATGAGTGAAGATCAATCTGCCGCCATGCCGGTATTGAATGACAAGGATTGCTATGGTTTCGAGCGCAAAACTGCCGGGGATTTCCCCTTTTATCGCGAGGGGCCCCATGCATTATCTGCCCGCCACTGGATAGTGCTCCTGCTGGGTGCGGCGCTGGGTTTCTCGATGCTGACGGTGCCGATCGCATTTTTTAAAACCACCATGGGCGGCTTTGTTCCCGCCATCCTGTTTCCACTAATTCCGCTGGCTGTGCTCGCCATGATGGTGGGTAAAGGGTGGCGCGCACTGTTTCGCACACCGACATGGCGGGATGTTCTGTTGATGGTGGCCATTGCTGGCACCAATATTCTGGTCTCCTTTACCGTTGCATTGTTGCTGCAGCTTGTTTTCAAAATGAATGCAAACCCGGCCAACGCCCTGCTGGCAGAGGCCTCAGATACGGCACTCATCCTCTTTTATTTAAAAACGGCCCCGCAGCTGTTCGGTGAGGAGGTGGTCTCCATCTTGCCGTTTCTGGCTGTGCTCTGGTTTTGTCACCAAAGACTCGCCATGACGCGCAAGCGTGCCATTATCACCGCCTGGGTCTGTACTGCGCTTATCTTCGGAGCGTTGCATCTGCCCACTTATGAGTGGAATTTCGTGCAATGTTTTCTGGTTATCGGAACGGCCCGCATTGTGCTGCTCACTGGCTACCTCATTACCAAAAATATTTGGGTATCGACCGGCGCGCACATTATCAATGACTGGCTGCTGTTTACCATCATGGCTGCGTTTCTGGGCGCTCACGCCGCCGGGTAGCGGCAATTCATGCAATCCATTGCACCAGCGGCTTCGCGGATTCAATAGCGGTGCAATTTCATTGCACCCTACGGTTACCTCCCCTCACCCTAACCCTCTCCCAAGGGGAGAGGGAACCAGTGCCTGCCAACCTGAAGCCGTGGTAGTCACCCTTAGCTATCACGCCATACCACGGTCACTATCAATGGCTGCGATCTCTGCTCCCTTCTCCCACTCTTTGCCATAGATAAGGGGAGAAGGGTCGGGATGAGGGGAGCAAACCATCACAGCAGAAGCCACCAACAAGCAGCAGAGCGTTAAATCAAGCAGGAGCGAGTAGGGTCGATTAGCGAAGCGTAATCGTCCGCACCGTAATCCCGGTGGCTATAGACATGGAGAGAAGAGATCAGCTGGAGCATCAACAGAATAATGGCAACCTGTTTTCACGATCGTCTGATTACGCTTCGCTAATCAGACCTACGGATCTGACCCTCTCCCAGAGGGAGAGGAGGGTAACAAGGAGATCTACAACAACATTACGAAAAACCATTTCTCCTCATCACACCCACAGCCATATAACAAGTGTTTTATATCACATCTTTGGAAAGATCAGCTTCATATAAAACCACTCAAAAGTTACACTCAGACACAAGTGATAATATTGTTTTTATATATAGAGATTTTTCATGACTTTGAACTTTGATGTTTTAATAGACTCTGATGATTATTCAGTTGATATGACCTCTGGTTTGGAAACTTTGCAAGGAGCATCTGAAGTCACAAGGCAAATTGCAGAAACATTATTAACTGAACACGTACCACAACACCTAACAAGCGCAAGTAGAGTTAGAACAAAGCTAAAAAGAACTTTTAATGGCTCATATGGTCAAATATATTCTTTAGAAATAAATGATGAAATTCTCGGAGAGAGATATAAGCGTATAGGAAAGAAAACCTTCTTAGAACTTATGTCATACTTTATAAATGAGGCTTTATATTTGGAGTCACC
>NZ_QAJD01000016.1:0-4820 GCF_003061465.1 Aeromonas sp. HMWF017 | reverse complement strand
ATCTATATCAGAGCATTCTGGAATGCTTTTTGTTTCTGACACTAGCGATATCAAACTAAAAGTGTTGAATGATGCAGGATTTAATGCGGCGGCAATAATAGAAACTCGCCATGGAGTATATGATGCTTGGATTAAAATAGCAGAAAGATTAGATCCAGAAATAACAAGAGAGGCAGCTCATTTATTAGAAGAAGAGTTTAATGTCGATGTGTCATCTAGTAGGTATGGAAAACTCTCAGGTTTTAACTGCCATAAAGATGGGGAGAGTTTTTTTGCTAGATGTATTCAAGCTACAGGACTAATTGCAAAACGAGGTAGGCAAATGATAGAAAAAGTACAAAAAAAATTAGAAATTAGAAAAAATAGGTTAGCACGCCTTACCAGAATAACAGCCTGGATTCATATCCCTTACAAAAAATTGAGTTTTATAGATAAGTGCATTCAGGTCTATCAACCATTGGTGAAGAAATTTCATGATGATTTAGAACAATCTGATATTACTTTTGCAGAGATAATGATAAAGAATGGGTATAGTGAAAAATTGATCATGAAAGCTATAATTGAATTAAGTCCTGCTTTAACAGAAAATGCAGATGAGTATGCAAAAAATGTAATAACAAGCACACCAACCATTAGGTTTATCCTAAAACACAAGGGAGATGTAATCGAGTGGTAGAACCACATGCTCGGCATTCAGAAAGTAACGCTGGTTAAATTATGAAAAATGGACTTGATAATAAATTAAGCGTTGTCTATCTCGGAGGTAGAGGAGAATATCTGCTCTCGCAGAGACCGCTATAAAAGCCTTGCGGTGAATTTAAAACCGTCTTTATAATGTGCGGGATGAAGTGGATACAATAGATAACTTATCTGCTGATTTTGGCAGGAGAGCCATCGTTGTGTGCAATCCTCATTACACCGCCAGCTCTTGCTACTAACGTATAGCTCTGGTTGTTAAGAGTTCCATACTTCAGAGGTGAATCTTGTGATATGGATGTAGACCCAGGAAGAATTGGAAGTCGAAGACCTATCGCCCAGAAGGCTTGGTATTAAAATGGCGATGTGCTCTTACACATCACCACTATGTGAAGCGAAAAGACTTCGATAAATTAATATCTATAGCTCATCAAAATCCCCTGAGCACCATCATTCATAATTCCAGGAGCGAACACCAACTGTTGATCATACGGAGTGGTAAACACGTAGCTAAACCCAGTGGCAATGACCGCACTGGCAATCACATCTCGCCAGTAATGGTTATCTGACTCCACACGAGACCAGCCCACAGCCCCAGCAGCAATGTAAGCAGGAAGCCCGTAGCTCCAACCGTAGCGCATGTGCAAATAGCTAGCTCCGCTAAAGGCCCATGCCGTGTGTCCAGATGGGAAGCTTTTCGAACCACCATTTGGCCGTGTTGCATCTACGGTGTTTTTTAAAATCTCGACAGTTGCCGTAGTCGATACAAAGGAGTAGCCAAAATCCTTCAACCCTTCATAGTCTTCTTTATACCAGGAGATCCCAGCCGCTATAGCGGGTATGGCAAACTGTCCAATATCACCATAAGTCTCAAATGCACTAGACGCATATACTGGACTAAAAAAACTACTAATAAACGCTGCGATAAATATTTTGTTTTTCATATAAAGTCCATTTCATGTTCATTTATCATCACATTAATCAAAATGATATATTTATCAACAGTTTTCTTGATAAACATGAAGTGACGCAGGAATAGAGTTTTAGCTCCACTTTTAATGGTTTACATTTGGGCATTTTAAGAGCTGTCAGCCTCTCGCGCGAAAGTTCCCATTGCTTTTTGTTCGTTATTTGAACAGTTGGCTAAAATTTCTCCCAAGTTAGATCTCATATTGAAGTAGTTTATTCCATTTTATTTCCTCACATTTATCAGCAATGGATTCTATTTTTCTCAATGTATCATCTAACATGATATCTAAATTATTAGTTATTTAACCAGGATGAACTTAATCAGCTAATCATTTTTGTAATTTTACTCTCTTAATAATAATTTCCATGATGTCATTTCAATCCAACACGGTAACTTATGTACAAGTATATCTATTCACCTCTATGACTAATTGTAATATGTGTACTGACCTTAGATGATTGATGCACGACTAGAGCTGATATTAATACTAAAAATATGACGCTGGTACTTGTCACTCCAAATCCCAATCCGCCATGTTTTTCCGGTTGTGATAGCAAGTCACCTATAGATGCACCTAACGGACGAGTTAACACATAGATTATCCAAAACGTTAAAACTACATTTACTCTAGCTATTAAATAGACAGCATACACAATGGATATAAGTCCGCCAAATAACAAGGTGGACTTTATGTATCCAATATCCATACCTTCTGAAACCCAATCTCCCGCTGCGGTTCCCAAAGCAAAAGTCACCAGAATGGCACTCCAATAGAAAATCTCTCGCTTAGGCGTATCTATAGAACGTATTGATAAAGTTTTTTCTTGGGTATACCAGAACCAAAATGTAGCAAGCAGAACAAGCGTAAACATGCTAGTTGAGACTTCCAATGGAACCCCTACCTGATCGGTTAGGTTATCTGTCACTAGCGTACCAAAAATACTAACAAGCACTACAGCTAGCCAATACTTCCAGGGAGTATATTTATCTGCGCGCAGTTGTATCACTATAGTTGAGAGTAAAATAGCCCCCATAAGTATGGATGTTATAGTTAATCCAAGTTTCATATTAAATATCAAGTAGTCAGCAGCAGTCTCTCCTACAGTGGTGGACATCATCTTAATGATCCAGAAGGTCATCGTTACCTCTGGCACTTTATTGAATAAACTCCTTTCTGATATACTCATGCTGTTCATTTGAAGTCCTTACAATGACATTTTCACAAGTCGTAATTCTATTGTTCAACTCGTCATGAATTGCTCGCCAATAATATTGGAGCAGATCATGTTATCCATGATGCAGCTCCAATGTAGTGTGCTTTTATAACTATCTCTCAGCGTCTAAATCCAAGGGGATCGTATCATTCTGTTTTCTTTTCATACTAGAAATATAGACCAGCACGGCAATCGCTAACAGTAACGTAATTGAAGCCGAATAGCGGCTGAGTTCCAAGCCGCCCTTGCTAAGTGGCTTATCCAGAAAGTCACCAACAACAGCACCGAGGGGACGGGTGATAATAAACGCAGCCCAGAACAACAATGTGCGAGAAACCTTAGTCCATAGGTAAGCCGCTACGATAGCTATCAGAATGCCACCAAACACTATAGAGCTGCCCGCATACCCAAATCCGGCATCATCGGCAGTCCAGTCTCCTAGAGCAGTACCGAGTGTTTGTGAAAACATGATGGTGATCCAATAGAACATTTCTGTTCTGGGTGAGGAAATCTGGCTGGATGATATTTCTCCCTGGGCTCGATACCAGACGCCAAACGAACCAAGCAGCAAAAGGAAAAGTATGGCGGAACCGCCAGCATAACCAATACCTAATGAACGATCTGCGAAGTCAGCCAGGGTTGTTCCAACAGTCGTCGTTGCAATGATGGTGACCCAATACAGTGTCGGGTTATAGGACTTGGCGGAGATCTGGGCGCTGACGGCCACAAAGAAAATGACTGCAAAAATGGCTGTACTTACCAGATAGCCTAGATCCATCGACATGGACACTGCATCTCCACCTGTTTCACCAAGCGTTGTTGCTAGAATTTTGGTGAGCCAAAATGCCAATGTTATCTCGGGCACTTTGCTTACTAAGTTGTTCGTTTGGTTATGCATGGTTCACCCTATCCTGTGGTTAGACGAATCGCCGTCTATCGCAGCATGTTGGAGATTTATTAAGAAAGACTTAAGCAAACCGTGTCCTGATAGAAATGTTTTTAGCATGGGGACAGCAAATTGAGGGGGGGAAATGGTTACGTCAACGGAGTGGTTTTATTGGGCCTTGTTGTCCGCAGTTTTTGCTGCCATGACTGCAATTTTTGCCAAGGTGGGTGTTCAGGGGGTGGACTCAGACCTAGCTACCTTGATCCGAACTGGGATCATCATCGTTGTTTTATCAGCATTTATTGCTTACACAGGCAAATGGGTCAACCCGTTGGAGTTATCACTTAAAACTTGGCTTTTCCTTGGCCTGTCCGGTCTTGCAACAGGCGCATCATGGGTGTGCTACTTCCGAGCACTAAAAATCGGGGATGCTTCTCAAGTCGCCCCAGTAGATAAACTGAGTCTTGTCTTAGTTGCTGTATTCGCGTTCACATTCCTTGGTGAACGTCCATCACCCCGAGAATGGCTTGGTATCGGGCTGGTAGCTGTGGGTGTCTTGCTGCTGGCGTTCAAACGATAACGACCAACGCAACAGTTAACGCAGCTTAGGTGTCATCCATCTTTCGAGTAAGCACACGAGTATTTCCAAGCTCGTTCAATTGTTTGGCTCTCCTTGGATCCGGCATCAGCACATTGAACCCCACTTAGGATGTGGAACTACGCATCTTAACTATGAGAATTCAGCTGTCGAAATTGTCTGTACAACAGACATTACTGTCGGCTTATTAGTGAAATCAACACTTTAAAATGGAACGTTTTTTGAGCTGAAAGCATCTTAAGACTTTCTTAATTTTGGTGATGTAATCTACATGAGACGAGGGGTTTGTGATTTGCGTCACGTTTTTCGGTGGTAAATGACTAAATGCTGATTAAGCCTTTGTTCAGCTTTGTTACCATTCTGCCGCAACATGACGGGACAGGGTGTTTCGCCTAGATATTTATATTTTGAGGCTGTTGATGGAGCTGCTATGCCTTTCATAATAAAAATTAAAAT
>NZ_QAJD01000136.1:55376-104723 GCF_003061465.1 Aeromonas sp. HMWF017 | reverse complement strand
GTTCCACCCGACCTTGGCCGGTCAGGACAGCGAACACATGATCACCGCCGATGCGAGCGGCACCTATCGCCTCCATTTCGACAAGCCGCTGGTCGGCAAGTGGCACATTCGGGTCGATGCCTTTGATCATGAGTGGCGATTGCAAGAGACCGTCCAGCTGCCCACCCTGGCCCCTGTCGAACTCGACCCGAAAGGACGCTAAGCCATGACCGGCTGTTCTCACTGTGGCGAGCCGGTTCTCGCCAGCTCCTCTGCTGCTTGCATTCTGCATTCAGGGGGGCATCAATCATGACCCCCTGCTTTCACTGTGGCGAGCCGGTACCCACCAATAGTGGCTATTCCCTCGAGATAAAGGGGATTGTTCGCCCCATGTGCTGCCCCGGTTGTCAGGCTGTGGCAGAGACCATCATGGAGTGCGGCCTCGCCAGTTACTACGATCACCGCACCGCTCCCGGCACCAAGGGCGATCTGGTGCCCGAGGAGCTGGCCGCCCTCACCCACTACGATCTGGCAGAAGTGCAACAGGAGTTTGTCACCGACAGCGGTACCCTTCGCGAAATCCAGCTGACAGTAGAAGGGCTCACCTGCGCCGCCTGTGCCTGGCTTATCGAACGCCACCTGATGACACTGACGGGCCTGCGCTACATCAACGTCAACACCACCACCCACCGGGCTCGCATCAAGTGGGATCCGGACCAGCTATCCCTGAGTGACATTCTCAAGGGATTCGCCCAGATCGGCTATCGTGCCTACCCGTTCCAGACCCATCAACAGGAGGCGCTCTACGCCAAAGAGGTGCGCAGCTATATGTTCCGGCTGGCACTGGCAGGGCTGGGCTCAATGCAGGTGATGATGTGCGCCGTGGCCCTCTACATGGATCTCTTCATCAGCGTTGAAGATGAGTTCATGGTCTACTTCAAGTGGATAAGCCTGTTACTTTCCACCCCCATCATGATCTATTCGGCCCAGCCCTTTTACGTGGGCGCCTGGCGCAGCCTGAAACAGGGTCACCTGTCGATGGATGTGTCGGTGTCGCTGGCGCTGATCGGGGCTTTTATCGCCTCCATGTGGGCCACTGTGTTCAATACCGGTGAGGTCTATTACGACTCCATCACCATGTTCGTCTTCTTCCTGCTGCTGGGGCGCTTTCTCGAGTTGCGGGCCCGGCGCAAGGCGTCGGAATCAAGCTCCAATCTGGCGCGACTGGTGCCCATCATGGCGACCCGCATCGATGAGGAAGGGGAACATGAGGTAGCGGCCAAGACCTTGCAGGTCGGCGATCGGGTACGGGTGCTTGCTGGCGCCACCTTGCCGGCGGACGGCATCATTGTCGAAGGGCAAGCCAGCCTCAACGAATCCATGCTGACCGGTGAACAGCTGCCCCTGCTCAAACAGCTAGGCGATCAGGTCTATGCCGGCACCATCAACACGGATGCCCCGCTGCAGATCCGGGTCAGCCACCGTATCGAAGAGTCTCGGATCGCCCAGATCATGCGGCTGCAGGATCACGCCCTCGACGACAAACCGGCCATCGCCCAGATGGCGGATCAGCTGTCGCGCCACTTTATTCTGGTGCTGCTGATCATTGCCGCCGCGGTCTGGACCTTCTGGCACTTCCATCAACCGGATCAGGCGTTCTGGGTCACCCTCGCCGTGCTGGTTGCCACTTGCCCCTGTGCCCTGTCGCTGGCCACCCCGACGGCGCTAACCTCGGCCACCGCCAATCTGACCCGCAACGGCATTCTGCTGCGCCGTGGTCATGTGCTGGACGTGCTGACCAAGGCCAACCGGATCGTGATGGACAAGACTGGCACCCTGACCACAGGTGAGATCAGTCTGACCGGCACCACCACCTTGGCAGAGATGGACGAGACGCAATGCCTCGCCATCGCCCGGGCCATGGAGGCGCAATCCGAACACCCCATAGCTCGCGCCTTCCGGCTGCCCGCCGGCAGCATCGCCGTACTGCCATCCGCCCGCGAGATCACCCCGGTCATCGGTCACGGCATCACAGCTCTGGTGAATGGCGTACGCTACCGCATCGGCAGTGCCCGCTGGCTTGGGCTGGATCCGGCGCAAGAATGCGGCCGCGGTCTGGCTATCTATCTGGCCGACGAGCAGCAGGTCTTGGCCCGCTTCAATCTGGAAGATACCCTGCGCCCCGATGCCAGGGCGCTGATCGCGGCATTCAAGGCGGCCGGTCTGCAAACTACCGTGCTGACTGGCGACAGCTCTTTGCAGGCAGACGAGATTGCCCGCGAGCTGGGCGTGGATGAGCTGGTCAAGGGGGTCTCACCCGATGGCAAGCTGGCCTACCTCAAGGCACGGGAAGCCCAAGGAGATATCAGCATCATGGTGGGCGATGGCATCAACGACGCCCCGGTACTGGCCGGGGCGCACGCCTCGTTCGCCATGGCTGGTGGCACCGATCTGGCGAAAAACAGCGCCGATGCCATCCTGCTGGCCGATGACCTGAGCCGACTGCTCGAGGCCAGAGTGCTGGCAATGCGTACCCGCAAGATCATCATCGAGAACTTCGCCTGGTCCATCGGTTACAACCTGCTGGTGCTGCCGCTGGCGGCCTGCGGCTGGCTGCCCCCCTATCTGGCGGCGGCGGGCATGTCGCTCAGCTCACTCATCGTGGTAACCAACTCCATGCGCCTCAACCGATGAGGCTGGTGGCGGAAAATAGCTGAAAATGTGGCCTGCCTCCGATGCAGGCCACATTTCTCACTGATAGCGGCTGGCCCCCTGCCCGAACAGGGTTACCATAGGGGACGCTTGCCAAGGATGAACGCCAAGGTACCTCCCATGAACATAATTTTTGTCCTGATCCCCATCGCTATTCTGTTTGTGATCATCGCCGGGGTCGTCTTCTTCTGGGCCATTCGCTCCGAGCAGTTCGAGGATCTCGACCGGCAGGGTTCCAACATCCTGTTTGACGAAGAGCAACCTGCCCACAAACCCGTAAAGCCTGCTGACCATGACCCACAACCTTGATCTGGCCGGCGCCCTGCTGGTCGGACTGGCAGGCTCTGCCCACTGTATCGGCATGTGCGGGGGCGTCTCCGCCGCGCTCTCCATGGCGATCCCCGCCAACAAGCAGCATTTTTGGGGGCGACTCGCCTATCTGCTCAACTACAACCTCGGCCGGATCCTGGGCTATGTCATTGCAGGTGCACTGGTGGGCGGCCTGCTCGCCACCACCAGCGAGCTGGGCGCAGGCAAACACGCTATTGCCGGCTTACGCCTGGTGGCGGCATTATTGATGATTGCGCTTGGTCTCTATCTGGCGGGCTGGTGGCAAGGGATCTTGCTGCTGGAGCGGCTCGGCGCCAGACTTTGGCCCCGTATCAAACCGCTGGCGGGCAAATTTATCCCCTTCACTTCACCTGTGCAGGCACTGCCCTTTGGCATGGTGTGGGGCTGGCTCCCCTGCGGGCTGGTCTACTCCATGCTGACCTGGAGCGCAGCGGCCGGTTCGGCCAGTGGCGGGGCGCTCATCATGCTCTTTTTTGGTCTCGGCACCCTGCCCACCCTGTTTGCGTTGGGGGGGCTTGCCGATCGCCTGAGATACTGGCTAACCCTGCGCAGTTTGCGCCTTGGCGGTGCCCTGCTGCTCATTTTGTTCGGGGTGCATACCTTCTGGATTGGCATTGCTTCCTTTTGAAACCCTATCCAAAACGGATGAGTTGATGGTAAACTTGTTTGATATAAATCAATTATTCGTATGAGCCTATGATCCCGGAAAAGAAACCTGGCAGACGTATCCAGAGCGGTGGCTGTGCAATTCATTGCCAGGATTGCAGCATCAGTCAGCTCTGTATTCCCTTCACTCTGAACGACAACGAGCTTGATCAGCTGGACAGCATCATCGAGCGCAAGAAGCCGATCCAGAAGGGTGAAGAGCTGTTCAAGGCTGGCGATGAGTTCAAATCGCTCTATGCCATCCGTTCCGGGACCATTAAGTCTTACACCATCACCGAGCAAGGGGATGAGCAGATCACTGCATTCCACTTGGCTGGCGATCTGGTCGGTTTTGATGCCATCAACAAGCAGGCCCACCCCTCCTTCGCCCAGGCGCTGGAAACGGCCATGGTGTGCGAGATCCCCTTTGAAGTGCTGGATGATCTCTCCGGCAAGATGCCCAAACTGCGCCAGCAGATCATGCGTCTGATGAGCAGCGAAATCATGGGCGATCAGGAGATGATCCTGCTGCTCTCCAAGAAGAATGCCGAAGAGCGCCTCGCCGCCTTCCTGCACAATTTGTCGGTACGCTTCTCCGAGCGCGGTTTCTCCGCCAAGGAGTTCCGTCTCTCCATGACCCGTGGTGACATTGGCAACTATCTGGGACTGACCGTCGAGACCATCAGTCGTCTGCTTGGCCGCTTCCAGAAGTCCGGTCTCATCAGCGTCAAAGGCAAATACATTACCGTGCTGGATCAAGTCGCCCTTGGCATGATGGCCGGTGCCACTCGCCCACCCTGCGGCTGATTTTTCCGCTTACCCTCTCACTTTTCTCCTGCTTTCCCTGCCGGATCCTTTCCTCTGGAATGTGATCCGGTACGTTCCCCATACCCTCCTCCTGCGCTAAGCTGTAATGGCTAAGATTCTGCTGTCATTGGACTTTTCCAAGGAGGAGAAGATGGTCAAATATCAGAATATTCTGGTGGTTATCAATCCAGAAGAGGAGCGTCAAATCGCCCTCGAACGGGCAGTCAAAGTCGCCGAGCTGGACGAAAACGCCCATCTGACCCTGCTGCTCACCATCTATGACTTCTCGTATGAAATGACCGCCATGCTCTCGGTGGACGAGCGGCAAGAGATGCGCGACGGCGTCATTTCACAGCGACGTGAGTGGCTGGACGAGATCCTGACCCCCTATCGGGCACAGGGGATCGAATGCGAGGTGAAAGTAGTCTGGCACAATCGCCCCTTCGAGTGCGTCATTCAGGAAGTGCTGGAGCAGCGCCACGATCTGGTGGTCAAAGCCACTCATCATCACAGCTTCCTGCAAACCTTCATCTTTACCCCCACCGACTGGCACCTGCTGCGCAAATGCCCCTGTCCGGTGCTGCTGGTCAAAGAGGGTCACTGGCAACGGGGCGGCAACATCATCGCCGCCATCAACTGCTCAAGCGACGATCCGGATCAGAAACTGCTCAACGAACGGATCACCCAGGAGGGAAGCGACATCGCCGAGCTGCTGGGCTCCAACCTCTATCTGGTCAACACCTACCCGGGCACCCCGGTCAACGTGGCCATCGAGCTGCCGGAGTTTGATCCCAACGCCTACAACGAAGCTATCCGCAAACACCACGAAAGCCTGCTGCTGAGCCATGCCGACAAGTTCGGGATCGGTCATCTCTGGACCCGGGTTGCTGAAGGACTACCGGAAGAGGTGTTGCCGGATATGGCCGAAGAGCTCAAGGCGACCCTGATGATCATGGGCTGCGTCGGCCGTACCGGGCTTTCTGCTGCTCTGCTCGGCAATACTGCCGAACATGTGATTGACCGTCTCTCCTGCGACATCCTGATCCTCAAACCGGCCGACTACAGCTGCCCGGTCGACAGTCGTCGCAATCAATCATAAGGTGCCTGGCACCTTGCCCTCCCCCGGGACATGGCTATAATAACGCGCTTATTTGTGTCCCGGGTTTTACGAGCATGCTAGAAGAGCTGAACGCCAAAGAAAAATACAGTTTTAACAAACTGCAGAAGCGCCTGCGGCGCAACGTGGGTCAGGCCATTGCCGACTTCAACATGATTGAAGAGGGCGACAAGGTCATGGTCTGCCTCTCCGGCGGCAAGGACAGCTTCGGTATGCTCGACATACTGATGAGCCTCAAAGCCAGCGCCCCCATCCATTTCGATCTGGTTGCCGTCAACCTGGATCAGAAGCAGCCCGGTTTCCCCGAACATGTGCTGCCCGAGTATCTGGATTCCCTCGGCATCGAGTACAAGATTGTCGAAGAGGATACCTACTCCATCGTCAAGGAGAAGGTACCGGAAGGCAAAACTACCTGCTCTCTCTGCTCACGGCTGCGCCGCGGTATTCTCTACCGCACCGCCCAGGAGCTGGGTTGCACCAAGATTGCCCTTGGCCACCACCGCGATGACATCCTCGAGACCCTGTTCCTCAACATGTTCTACGGTGGCAAGCTCAAGTCCATGCCGCCCAAGCTGGTGAGCGACGATGGCAAGAACGTGGTGATCCGCCCGCTGGCCTACTGCAAAGAGAAGGATCTGATCCGCTACGCCGATGTCAAAGCCTTCCCCATCATTCCGTGCAACCTGTGCGGCTCACAGGAGAACCTGCAGCGTCAGGCCATCAAGCAGATGATGCAGGATTGGGATCGCCGCTTCCCCGGTCGTATCGAGACCATGTTCACCGCTATTCAGGACGTGATCCCGAGCCACCTGCTCGACCACAAGCTGTTTGACTTCAAGAGCATCAACCGCGACTCCGGCATCATAGATGGCGGCGACAAGGCGTTTGATCCGCCCGAGATGCCAAAGGCGCCGCTGCTGGATATCGACGAGATGGACATGCTGGATGTGATTGAAGTGCGCTAAGCCGCGCTCACAAGGCAAACGCCACGCAATAAAAAAGGAGCGATCATCGCTCCTTTTTGCTTTCTGGATTGGCCTGTCACTGCGGTGACAGCGCGACCGATCTCACCCTTTATGCAACCAGGGGGTCAGTCGCAGCACCTCACCCTGCAGGCGCAGTTGCCCGGTGGCGAACGCGGCCAGTTGCTCATTGCTCAGCAGCAGATGGCCTTCCTGCCAGGGCAGCGCCTCCTGACGGGCGCCATCAATCAGATAAGCTGTTCCGCTCTGCTGCACCAGGGTAATGCGTACCCCTTCCATCTTCGGCAGGAAGTGCTTGCCGACCATGCCCGCCATCTTGTCGAGCAGCAACTGCATCTGCTGCTGACGGGCCGCCAGCTCGGCCAGCGGCAGCTCGGGACCGTTCGGCGCATCGGCCATCACCTGTACCGTCATATCGCAAGTGGCGTGCTCTTCTTTCAGGCCGACGGTCACGATCCCCTTGTCGAGGTTGAGATCCTCATCAAAAGGCAGGCGCAGTTCGCTATCAACCGTTACCTCGCCCGCCAACTCCTTGCTGTCGGTTGCAACCCGGGCAAAGGTGAGGCCGCAGCGCTGACCATTTTGCGGATCGGTCAGATAAAAACCCAGTCTGGCGTGACCAAACTCCCCTTTGGCAAAGGTCTTCATCTGGCTGTAGAAGGTGCTGTATTGCAGATCCAGCACCGGCTCAGCCAGCGCCAGCCCAGGCAGCAAGAGCGTGGCCAGCAGGCTCTGGCGCACAGCCTTGGTCACTCCATATCGACGGGTCATTCAACGTCCTTTTGCATCATGCATTGAAATGGTTGGGGCCTTCTGTCACCTCGTTAACCTCTACCCCCACCCCACAGAGATCCCGATAGAGGATCCCCTTGCAGTTGAAATAGAGCGGTGCCACCCAGATAAGCCCCAACCCCATAGGGATCAGAGCCAGGAAGAAGAGCGCGGTCATCACGCCGTGAAACAGCACAATGCTGGGCCAGCCGCGCGCAAAGAGCTTGAGAGAGACCAGAATGGCCTGGGGCGGCGTCAGGCCGCGCTCCAGCACCAGAGGTACGGTAAAGAGCAGCCCCATGCCGATCAGGGCCGAGGGAATGAAAGAGAGCACGGCGGGCAAACCCAGCAGATCGAACAGCGGGCCAAACAGGCTGGTGAGCAGACTGCCAAGCAGGCTCAACATGCCGAGGCGTACAAAGTGGCGGAAGAAGTCGAACACCTGGTTGGCACGGGCACGCACCCCGACCGACTGTTGCAACCCCAGCATATCGAGGGAGCTGGTCATGGGGGCCATCACCACCGTCATCAGCAGGCTCAGCACCATGGCCACATTCATCTGGTTGTCATCCCCCAGATAGGGCAACAGCAGCACATTGCTAAGCAGAATCCAGATCGCCGTCACCCCGACAATCGCCAGCAGCAGGCCAAATCCGGTACGGCGGGTCTGTTGCCATCCCTCCTGGATGACCCCTTTCAGATCAAGGCGGTAGCCCTGGTTCAGAGACTGCTCAAGGGAGCCGCCAATACGCATTTTATTACTCAATTGACTATCCAATATCGAAAACGACCAAATCAGGTGGCACATTATAGCGATTTGGTCCGCTATTCGTAGCCGTTTTTCCTGCGCACTTGCGGCTAATTCGGGCCAAAAAACCTTTAATTTCATGTGTCGGCTGCATAGAATGCGGCCCTCTTTCAACACGATGGCCACTGGCTGGGGTGAGACTGGCGGATGATGAACAATCCACAGGTAATTGTCGCGCTGAACAAGATCAGCAAAAAATACGATGGCAAGGTGATCCTGAGTGACCTTGACCTTGAAATCTATGACGGTGAATTTCTTACCCTGCTGGGCCCCTCCGGCTGTGGCAAGACCACCCTGCTGCGCCTGCTGGCCGGGCTCGAATCGGTCGATGGTGGCACCATCCATCTGGCCGGTGACGAGATCACCCATATCCCCGCCGAACACAGGCACATCAACACCGTGTTCCAGAGCTATGCGCTCTTCCCCCATATGACGGTGTTTGAAAACGTCGCCTTTGGCCTCGAGATGCAGAAAGTACCGGCCAGCGAGATCCGCCAGCGGGTCGAGGAGACCCTCGCCATGGTGCAGCTCACCGAGCTGGCAAATCGCCGCCCGGATCAGCTCTCCGGCGGTCAGCAGCAACGGGTCGCCATCGCCCGCGCGGTAGTCAACAAGCCCCGCCTGCTGCTGCTCGACGAATCCCTCTCGGCACTCGACTACAAGCTGCGCAAGCAGATGCAGAGCGAGCTCAAGGCGCTGCAGCGTCGCCTGGGCATCACCTTTGTCTTCGTTACCCATGATCAGGAAGAGGCACTCACCATGTCTGATCGCATCCTGGTGATGGAGGGCGGCAAGATCATCCAGCGCGGCACCCCGCGCGATATCTACGAATCGCCAGCCAATCTGTTCGTGGCCCGCTTTATCGGCGAGATCAACGTGATGGATGGCAAGCTGATCAGTCAGCGCGAGCCCGGTATCTGGCAGGCCGAGGTAGAGGGGCGCGAATGCCTGCTTCATACCTCCTTGCCATTCCAGCCAGACGACAAAGTACTGGTGCTGCTGCGCCCGGAAGATCTGCGCATTCTCGATCAGGATGACGATCAGAGCGGCGCGCTGCGGGGCAATATCCGCGAGCGAAACTACAAGGGGGCGACGCTGGATTCGGTGATCGAGCTCGAAAGTGGCAAACAGCTGCTTATCTCCGAGTTCTTCGACGAGGATGACCCCGACTTTGACTACCGCCTGGGTCAGGAGGTGGCGATCCACTGGGTCGACAGCTGGGAGGTGGTGCTGCCCTATGAGCCTCACTAATCTGCGGGTACCGCACAGCTTTGCCCACAACGGCTTTCGCAACGGAGCCATTGCGCTGATCCTGGGCTGGCTGACGCTGTTTGTCTTCCTGCCCAACCTGATGATCATCGGCGTCAGCTTCCTGACCCGTGACGAGTCCGAGCTTATCGCGCCGTTCTTTACCCTGAGCAACTATGGCCGCCTGCTGGACCCCCTCTATTTCGAGGTGCTGCTCCACTCCCTCTGGCTGGCGCTGCTCGCCACCACCATCTGCCTGCTGGTGGGCTACCCCTTTGCCTGGCTGCTGGCCCATCTGCCAGCGCGTATCCGCCCGCTGCTGCTGTTTCTGGTGGTGGTGCCGTTCTGGACCAACTCTCTCATTCGCACCTATGCGCTGAAGGTGCTGCTCGGCACCCGGGGACTGATCAATGGCTGGCTGCTTGATCTGGGGCTTATCGAGCGGCCGCTGCAGATGATGTATACCGAGGTGGCTGTCATCATCGGGCTGGTCTACGTGCTGCTCCCCTTTATGGTGCTGCCGCTCTACTCCAGCATCGAAAAGCTGGATGGCCGTTTGCTGGAGGCGGCGCGAGATCTTGGCGCCAACGGCTGGCAGCGGCTGGTGCGGATCATTTTGCCCCTCACCCTGCCCGGCATCATCGCCGGTTGTCTGCTGGTGTTCCTGCCCGCCATGGGGATGTTCTACGTCTCCGACTTGCTGGGGGGCGCCAAGCACCTGCTGATCGGCAACCTGATCAAGACCCAGTTCCTCAACAGCCGTGACTGGCCCTTTGGCGCCGCCATCAGCGCGATGCTGACGGTGCTGATGGCGCTCTTGGTCTACTGCTACTGGCGGGCGGGCAAGCTGCTCAGCAAGAAGGGGGAGCTGGCATGATGCGCGCACTGAAGGCTCTGTTCCTGCTGCTGGTGTTTGGCTATCTCTATGTGCCCATCGGGGTGCTGATCGCCAACTCCTTCAACCTGTCGAAATATGGTATCGACTGGCGCGGCTTTACTCTGGGCTGGTATGAGAAGCTGTTTGCCAGCGCCAGCCTGATGCAGGCGGCCCAGCACTCCCTGACCATCGCCGCCCTCACCGCCACCGCCGCCACCCTGATCGGCACCCTCACCGCCGTGGCGCTGTTTCGCTACCGCTTTCGCGGCAAGCAGTACGTCAGCGGCATGCTGTTCGTGGTGATGATGTCCCCCGATATCGTGATGGCTATTTCGCTCCTGACCCTGTTTGTGGTGACCGGCATTGCGCTGGGCTTCTGGTCGCTGCTGATCGCCCACATCACCTTCTGCCTGCCGTTCGTGGTGATCACCGTCTACTCGCGGCTGTGCGGCTTCGATGTGCGGATGCTGGAGGCAGCGCGAGATCTGGGGGCTGGCGAGTGGATCATCCTGCGCCGCATCATACTGCCGCTGGCCCTGCCGGCGGTGATGGCGGGCTGGCTGCTCTCCTTTACCCTGTCGCTGGACGACGTGGTGGTGAGCTCCTTTGTGACCGGCCCGGCCTACGAGATCCTGCCGCTCAAGATCTACTCCATGGTCAAGGTGGGGGTCTCCCCCGAGGTCAACGCCCTGGCCACCCTGATGCTGGTCGCCTCCCTCGGGATGGTGCTGCTGGCGCAACTGTTACTGCGTAAACGGCAGGGTTGACCCTGCCCGTTTCGTCCCCGCCATCTTTGGCGAACTCTGTCACGGTGGGCCGCAAGGCCCCATAACCCCAAGGAGTTGTTGATGACAATCCAACACAAGGCCGGCGCCCTGCTGGCAGCCGCCCTCACCCTCACCACCCCGCTGCTGAGCCAGAGCGCTCACGCGGCCGACGACAAGGTGGTCTACTTCTACAACTGGTCGGAATATGTGCCGGACGGCCTGCTGGAGCAGTTCCAGCAAGAGACCGGCATCAAGGTGATCTACTCCACCTACGAATCCAACGAGACCCTCTACGCCAAGCTGAAAACCCATGGCGACGGCTATGACGTGGTGGTGCCCAGCACCTATTTCATCTCGAAAATGGCCAAAGAGGGGATGCTGCAGCCGCTGGATCGCGCCCAGCTGCCCAACTTCAAGCACCTCGACCCTACCCTGCTCAACCATGAGTACGACCCGGACAACCGCTACTCCATCCCCTATATCTGGGGCGCAACCGGCATCGGCACCAACACCGACATCATCGAGCAGCCGGTCACCAGCTGGAAACAGCTCTGGGCACCGGAGTGGAAAGAGAGCCTGCTGCTGATGGACGATGCCCGCGAGGTGTTCCATATCGCGCTGGTGCAGCTGGGTTACAGCCCCAACACTCAAGACAAGGCGCAAATTTCTGAAGCCTTCGAATACCTGAAAAAGCTGATGCCCAACGTCAAGGCGTTCAACTCCGACAACCCGGCCGACCCCTTTATCGCCGGTGAGGTCAATATCGGCATGCTGTGGAACGGCTCGGCCTACGGCGCCCAGCGCGAATATCCCTCCATCCAGATGACCTACCCCGAAGAAGGCGCCGTGCTCTGGATGGACAACCTCGCCATCCCGGCCAAAGCCAAACATGTGAAAGAGGCCCACGCCCTGATCAACTTCCTGATGCGCCCCGATGTGGCCGCCAAGGTGGCCGAGGCGATTGGCTACCCCACTCCGGTCAAGGATGCCATTCCCCTGCTCACCCCGGCGTTTCGCAATAACCCCATGGTCTTCCCGAGTGACGAGATCAAGCGCAAGGGGGAGTTCCAGTCCGATGTGGGGGATGCCTCCCGCCTCTACGAGCAGTACTTCCTGCAGTTGAAAGCCATGGTGGCCAAGGCCGGTTAAGTCGGCGGTTAATCGACCCTGACGGGCTTAATGGATTAAGGGAGCAATCGCTCCCTTTTTCATCTTCACCTCTTCGATGCCTAAACACGACAGCACACCGATCGACATATGGCGCGCCTAGTGTCTGGCCTCCATCAAGCTGGCCCATCGGCTCGAAAATCAACCCAATGTACCAGCCAGGACCACACCAGATAGTGGCTGACCACTGAGTGTTTTTTGCGTGACCTCAAGGAAGAAGATTAACGCCCAAGAATGAACATATATGTGCACATATGTATAAATGTGTACATGTGTGCGCATTTCTTCTACACTAAACTCAAGTTAACATTTCACGCGCCAGACAGCCGTCTGGCGCTGACTATAGTAAGGAGGACATATGGCCAACACTGCACAAAAAGCCCTGAAAAATGGCGCCATTGACCCCAGTAAGGCACTGCCTGTGGTATTCCGTATCCTGGATAAGTGGCACTGCAATACAGATGAACAGCTGAAACTTCTTGGCATTTCATCCCGTTCAACATTGAACAAATACAAAGAGTCAAACGGCGGGATCCGTCTGACCGTGGATATGCAAGAACGGATGAGCTACATCCTCAATATCCATAAGTGTCTGAGGATGCTGTTCAGTGCCGACGACAGCATCTACGGCTGGGTGCGCAAACCCAACAGCCATCCCTTCTTTGCCGGGCGCAGCGCGATGGACATTATGAACGCTGGCCGCGTGGCTGATTTGTATGAAGTGGCCACCCGTCTGCATGCCTGGCGCGGGGGGATGGCCTGATGCAAGAGCCGCCACTGATTGAACTCAAGGGGGAGCGAGCCTATCGGATCATTCCAAGCCGCTACCCCACCATCGATCTCTATGAAGACGTAGCTAATGCGGACGAACTGGAGGCCGTCTGGGCCATAGAGTCACTGACCAATGATCGGTTGAATGAAGCGGCGGGTGTTCTGTCGTTGGTACCGAAAGAGGATTGGTTGGTCGGGCTAAATGGCAGCAGCTATGTGATGGCAGCCTTCACCCATATCAACCCGGAAGGAGCCCGATTCACCACTGGCGATTTCGGCGGTTACTACTGCGCCCCCCTGCTCGATACTGCCATCAAAGAGACTGTGTATCACCAAGAGCGCATGTTCGGCTACACCAACGAACCCGCTCAGAAAGTACAGATGCGGGTGCTCTATACCGAGTTCAACGCCAATCTGGTCGATATCACCAGCGCGGAATTTCTCTCCACCCCGCTTTATCACGCAACCAACTATGGTCAATCCCAAGCTTTCGCCCAAGAACAGAAAACCAAGGGGATAGACGGTATCCACTACCGTTCTGTGCGCCACAGCGGTCATAACTGCCATGTGCTCTATCGCCCCCGTCTGGTCACCAAGATTCACCAAGCCCAGCATCTGGAATACCACTGGAATGGCAGTGCCATCGCCAATGTGTTGGAAATTAAGCTATATGGGGAATAAGGTTCTGTCTTATTGATAATAATTGCGGTGCTCCCCTTCAAGTCTGAAAGGATCATCGCAAAAAGGATCTGTATTCCCGCACACGGGCATCAGTCTTCCACCTGCATGATTTCTCACAGATAGAGTGCATCGCGAGGCGGGAGCGCTATTGCCCCCCCAGTCCTTTCAGTACCAACTTGCCACCCCTCAGTCGTCAGCGATGCCATCAAGCTCAGCAACATCTGGTTCGAGGTTTTGGCCAAGGGGTTTAGGGTGTGGGCAAACAGCAAAGCGGCCAAAGTCGATTAATTCTGCACTTTTTCATCACCCCTCAGGGGTGTAGATTGGTTGGGGGGCAAGCGTTGCCCCCTCTCTTTTTTCATGACCCTCCGTGGTGTTACGCGAAACAATCTTTCGCCGATATTGCGGGTGGCCTGAGCCAATCAGGAGTATTCATGTCCGATCTGACCCTCTATTTCGCTCCCGGCACCTGTGCCATGGCCGTGCAGATTGCCCTGCTGGAAGCGAATGCCCCGTTCCAACCCCGTCTCGTCAACCTCGCCGCAGGGGAGCAACGTGACCCAGCGTATCTTGCCATCAACCCCAAAGGGCGGGTGCCTGCCCTGATCACCGAGCAGGGCACCCTGACCGAGACCCCGGCCCTGCTGCTCTATGTGGCGCAGCGCTTCCCCGATGCCAAACTGGCGCCGCTGGACAACCCGTTCTTGCTGGCCCGCATGCAGGAGGTCAACAGCTTCTTCGCCTCCACTGTGCATGTCTCCCACGCCCATGGTCGCCGTGGCAGCCGCTGGGCCGATGACGAGCAGGCCATTGCCGCCATGCAGCAGAAAGTCGCCAGCAATATGCGCGATGGCTTTGCCCAGATTGAGCAGCACTATCTGGCAGGCCCCTGGGTACTTGGCGAGCAGTTCAGCGTGGCGGACATCTATCTGTTCGTGGTCGCGGGCTGGCTGAAAAGCGATGGGGTCGAGATCAGTGAATTCCCCAAAGTTGCCGAGCATTATCAGCGCATGCTGAGCCGTCCGGCGGTCGCCAAGGCACTGGCCAACTAACTATAAAATCAATAGCTCGATAAATAACAAGGGGGTCAGGGCTCTGCTGACACCCTTCCTGCCTCCTCCCTTGCACTTCTTCTCCCGCCTTTGAGATCGTTTTCACATTTCCGTGGTTTTGCCGTGGCCCTTCCACCCTAAAAAGCCTATCTTTGCGCCATAACGCAACCGGTTGCGTAACCGGTTGCCTGAGAAGAAACTGCGATGGCGAAAGCCTGATGAGGTGCTGTATGAAACGAGGCGTACTGCTCAATGCTCCCCTGAGTGCTCTGGTGGCACAGATGGGTCACACCGACGAGATCACCGTCTGCGATGCGGGCTTGCCCATTCCGGCAGGGCCGGAGCGGATCGATCTGGCGTTGATGGCGGGGACGCCCAGCCTCGAAACCGTGCTGAGCGCCCTGCTCACCGATCTGGTGGTGGAGAAAGTGATCATGGCAAGCGAGATCAAGCAGATCAGCCCCGCCGCCCATCAGGCGCTGGTCGATCAGCTTGAAGCGCACGCAGCTGCCCAGGGCAAGCCCATCGCCATCGAATACTGCCTGCATGAGGAGTTCAAAACCCGCTCCCGCCAGAGCAAGGCCATCGTGCGCAGCGGCGAGGTGACTCCCTACGCCAACCTGATCCTCTGCGCCGGTGTGGCGTTCTGACCTTCTTCAAAGAAGGCCTCTTCAAGGAAGCTGCAAATGAGCACAACCTCCCCCCTCTCACCCATTCTGGAGCTGACCGGGATCGTCAAGACCTTCCCCGGTGTGCGCGCCCTCGACGAAGCGGGTCTGCGGGTCTATCCGGGCCAGGTGATGGCCTTGCTCGGTGAAAATGGCGCCGGCAAATCCACCCTGATGAAGGTGCTGACCGGCATCTATCAGGCCGATGCGGGCAGTGTCAGCTACCGCGGTCAACCGGTTCACTTCAAGGGGCCGCGCGATTCTCAGGATCAGGGGATCAGCATCATCCACCAGGAGCTGAACCTGCTGCCGGAGTTGTCGATTGCCGCCAACATCTTCCTCGGGCGCGAACCGCGTACCCGTTTTGGCAGCATCGACCACAAACAGCTGCGCGAGCGGGCAAGCACCCTCCTGGCGCGACTTGGCGTCAAACACGGGCCGGATACCCGACTCGGGGATCTCTCCATCGGCGAACAGCAGATGGTGGAGATCGCCAAGGCGCTGTCGTTCGATGCCAGCGTCATCATCATGGATGAACCCACCGATGCGCTGACCGATACCGAGACTGAGCAACTGTTCAAGGTTATCCGCGAGCTGCGTGAGCAAGGTTGCGGCATCGTCTATATCTCCCACCGCCTCAAGGAGATCTTCGAGATCTGCGATCGGGTCACCGTGCTGCGCGATGGCAAGTGGATCGGCGAGAAGGCGGTGAGCGATCTGGATGAAGACAAGATCATCGAGATGATGGTGGGTCGGCGGCTGGAAGAGCAGTACCCGCGCCTTGAGCGCGAGCTCGGCCCCGTCAGCCTGCAGGTGAAGGATCTGGCTGGTCCCGGCGTGCGCGGGGTGAGCTTCTCCCTGCGTCAGGGGGAAATTCTGGGCTTTAGCGGCCTGATGGGCTCCGGCCGTACCGAGCTGATGAAGCTTATCTATGGCGCCAGCCCCATCAGCACCGGTGAAGTGCAAGTTGACGGTCATGCTCTGGTGCCCAAAAGCCCGGCGGATGGTCTGGCCGCAGGCATCGCCTATATCTCTGAAGATCGCAAGGGTGATGGGCTGGTATTGGAGCTATCGGTGCGCGAAAACATGAGTCTGTGCGCCCTCGACGAGTTCATCAGCAACGGCAAGATTGACGGCAAGGCCGAGCGGCAGGCGGTGAGCGACTATGTGCGCCTGTTCAACATCAAGACCCCGAGTCAGGATCAGCTGATCAAGCTGCTCTCCGGAGGCAACCAGCAGAAGGTGGCCATCGCCAAGGGGCTGCTGACCCGGCCCAAGGTGCTGATCCTCGACGAGCCGACCCGCGGCGTCGACGTGGGGGCGAAGAAGGAGATCTATCAGCTGATCAACCAGTTCAAGAAGGAGGGGATGAGCATCATTCTGGTCTCCTCCGAGATGCCGGAAGTGCTCGGCATGAGTGATCGCATCATGGTGATGCACGAAGGGCGCATCAGCGCAGAGTTCAACACCCGCGATGCCAATCAGGAGAAGCTGATGGCGGCGGCAGTCGGTAAACAGTGGCAAGCAGAGCAAGAGGCATCCCAATGACAACCCAAACCCTTTCCCGCCGTGGCGTTATGAGCAAGGCGTGGTGGATCGAGAATAAATCCCTGGTCGCGCTGCTGGTCCTGATTGGTGTGGTCTCCTTTCTGAGCCCCAACTTCTTCACCGCCGACAACCTGCTCAATATCCTGCGCCAAACCTCGGTCAACGCCATCATGGCGGTCGGTATGACGCTGGTTATCCTTACCGCCGGTATCGATCTGTCGGTCGGCTCTGTGCTTGCCCTGTGCGGCGCGCTGGCCGCCACCATGGTCGCCATGGAGCTGCCGATCTGGCTGGTGGTGCCCCTCACTCTGGGTGCCGGTGCCCTGCTGGGCGGCGTCAGCGGCCTCATCATTGCCAAGGGCAAGGTACAGGCATTTATCGCCACCCTGGTCACCATGACCGCTCTGCGCGGCATCACCATGGTCTATACCGAGGGTCGCCCCATCTCCACCGGTTTCAGTGACGGCGCCGATCACTTCGCCTGGCTCGGTACCGGTTACCTGTTCGGTCTGCCGGTGCCCATCTGGCTGATGGCCATCGTCTTCCTGCTCGCCTGGTTCATGCTCAACCACACCCGTCTCGGTCGCTACATCTACGCGCTGGGCGGTAACGAGTCTGCCACCCGCCTCTCCGGTATCAATGTGGATCGGGTGAAGCTGGCAGTGTATGGTCTGTGCGGCGCGCTCTCGGCACTGGCAGGGCTTATCGTTACCTCTCGCCTCTCCTCTGCCCAGCCGACGGCGGGCATGGGTTACGAGCTGGATGCCATCGCCGCCGTGGTGCTGGGTGGTACCAGCCTGATGGGCGGCAAGGGCCGCATCATGGGGACCCTGATCGGTGCCTTGATCATCGGCTTCCTGAACAACGCCCTCAACCTGCTCGACGTATCCTCCTATTACCAGATGATCGCCAAGGCCAGCGTGATCTTGCTTGCCGTGATGATCGATAACAAAAGCAATCGTTGATAAGACAAGCCACACACAAGGAATGAAATGATGAAAAAGCTCAATACCCTGCTCGCTGCCGCCATCATGTCCGTGCTGGGCACCGCCCATGCCGCCGATCAAACCCTGGCCATGGTGGTCTCCACCCTCAACAACCCCTTCTTTGTCACCATGAAAGAGGGTGCCGAAGCCAAAGCCAAAGAGCTTGGCTACGAGCTGGTGGTACTGGACTCCCAGAATGACCCGGCCAAAGAGCTCTCCAACATGGAAGATCTCACCGTACGCAAGGTCGGCGCCATCCTGATCAACCCCACCGACTCCGAAGCGGTGGGCAACGCCATCCGTCTGGCCAACCGCGCCAACATCCCGGTACTGACTCTGGACCGTGGTGCTGCGCAGGGTGAGGTCAAGGCCCATATCGCCTCCGACAACGTGGCAGGCGGCAAGCTGGCCGGTGACTTCATCACCGAAAAACTGGGTACCGGCGCCAAGGTCATTCAGCTGGAAGGGATTGCCGGTACATCCGCCGCCCGCGACCGTGGTGAAGGTTTTGCCCTGGCCGTAGCGGCCAACAAGCTGCAGGTGCTGGCTTCCCAGCCCGCCGACTTTGACCGCACCAAGGGTCTGAACGTCATGGAAAACCTGCTGGCTGCCCACCCGACCGTACAGGCGGTGTTCGCCCAGAACGACGAAATGGCGCTGGGTGCCATCCGCGCCGTGCAGGCTGCCGGTAAAGAGGTGATGATCGTTGGCTTCGACGGCACTGACGATGGCAAAGCCGCCGTAGCCAAGGGTAAACTGGCCGCCACCGTAGCCCAGCAGCCTGCCCTGATCGGTGCCATCGGCGTCGAGACTGCCGACAAGGTGCTGAAAGGTCAGCTGGTTGAGAAATCCATTCCGGTCCCGCTGCAAGTGGTCAGCAAGTAAGTGCTCGAGGGGAGGTTCGCCTCCCCTTTTCCCTCTCGTTCAGGTGCCTCCCGGCTTGGGCTCACTCCATCACAGTGTTCAAGCCAAGATGCATCAGGAGTAGTCAACATGAATCGTCTCGTCGTTCTGGGCAGTGTCAATGCAGACCACGTGCTGCGCGTTCCCCACTTTCCTCGCCCGGGTGAAACCCTGACCGGTCACAGCTATCAGGTGGTGCCCGGTGGCAAGGGGGCTAATCAGGCTGTCGCAGCTGCCCGCCTCGGCGCCCCCGTCTCCTTTATCGCCCGCATCGGTGATGACGCCATCGGCCACCAGATGAAAGCCGGCTTTGCCAAAGATGGCATCGACGTCAGTGCCGTCGAGCTCGATCCCAAGCTCCCGACCGGTATCGCCATCATCTATGTGAGCGATGAGGGGGAGAACAGTATCGGTATCTCCGCCGAAGCCAACGGGGCCATCACCCCTGCCGTGGTGAAAAACCACGAAGCCATGCTCGCCGACGCCCACACCTTGCTGTTGCAGCTGGAAGTGCCGCTGGAGAGCGTTCATGAAGCTGCACGCCTAGCCCGCGCCCACGGCACCCGGGTGGTGCTCAACCCCGCCCCTGCCCGTCCGCTCTCAAGCGAGCTGCTGGCACTGGTGGACCTTATCACCCCCAACCAGACCGAGGCCGAGCTGTTGACCGGCGTCAAAGTCACCGACGAAGCGAGCGCGCGCGAGGCGGCAGCCCGCTTCCACCAGATGGGTATTGCGGATGTGATGATCACCCTGGGGTCGCAGGGGGTCTATTGCAGCAACGCACAGCAGCAGCAGCTGATCCCGGGCTTTCGTGTCAAGGCGGTGGATACCACTGCCGCGGGCGATACCTTCAACGGCGCCCTGCTGGCGGCGGAACTGGCCGGAGCCGATTTCCACAGCGCGGTGCGCTTTGCCCACGGGGCGGCGGCGCTCTCCGTCACCCGGTTCGGTGCCCAGAGCTCCATCCCGAGCAAGCAGGAGGCCGACACCTTCCTGCTTGAGCAGACTGCGCAGGGGCACTGATGGCCAATATCAAGGAGGTGGCGGCGCTGGCGGGGGTCTCCACCACCACCGTATCCCACGTCATCAACGAGACCCGTTTCGTGGCCGAGGAGACCCGTGAGCGGGTCTTTGCGGCCATGCGCGAGCTCAACTATGCCCCGAGTCTGGTGGCTCGCAGCCTCAAGGTGAAGGAGACCAACAGTATCGGCATGCTGGTCACTACCTCCAGCAACCCCTTCTTTGCCGAAGTGGTGCGCGGGGTGGAGCGTTACTGCTTCGAGCAGGGCTACAACCTGATGCTGGGCAACACCGAGGGTCAGGCCGAGACCGCCCTCTCCTACCTCAAGATGATGCTGCGCAAGCGGGTCGATGGCCTGCTCATCATGTGTAGCGAAGGCCAACAAGAGGTGTTCAATCAGCTCGACTGGCTCAAGAGCCTGCCGGTGGTGGTGATGGATTGGGGGCTGGTCAGCGAGGATGTGGATCTTATCGCCGACAACTCCTTCCACGGTGGTTATCTCGCGACGCGCCATCTGATTGAGCTGGGCCATACCGCCATCGGCTGCATCACAGGCCCCCACAGCCGCGCCCCCGCCAACCAGCGCCAAGCTGGCTTTGAACAGGCGTTGCAGGAGGCGGGTCTCACGATCAATCAAGAGTGGATCCAGGAGGGTGATTTTGACTGCGCCAGCGGCCATCAGGCGATGACCCGTCTACTGGCATTGCCCGAGCGTCCCACCGCCCTCTTTGTCTGCAACGACATGATGGCGATGGGGGCCATCAGTGCCGCCCATCAGGCCGGGCTGGTGATCCCGCGGGATATCTCCATCGTTGGCTATGACAATGTGGCACTGGCAGAATTTATGTCGCCGCCGCTCACCACCGTCAACCAGCCCAAAGAGGAGCTGGGGCGCCTCGCCGTCACCCGCCTGCTGGCCCGCATCAACGGCGAAGCGGTGGAGAACCACCTGATCACCGTCGACCCGGACCTGGTGATCAGGCAATCCTGCGCCCCTCGCCCCTGATTTTCAGGGGCAATAAAAGAACAAGGCGACCCCGAGGTCGCCTTGTTTCATTTTGTCTCTTGCCGATGCAATACCGCTTTTTGCCCTAAGGCCAGCGACCTGGTCTCCCTGGCCGCCAGCACTTGCAGTGGCACCAGCCCCAATCGTCTGGCCAGAGGTTGCAGCAACTCGCCATCTTCATCACCCTGCGGCAGCCAGTAGCGGACAGGCCAGCCGGCTGCCAGCTGCGCCGCGGTTGTACTGCCAATCTCTCTGAGCGCCAGAGTGCAACCCTGTTGCCGCAATCCCGCCAGCAAGGCACTATCCTGCTGCAGCATCGGCACCAGCAACACCAGCGGCGTACGGGAAGCCTCCGGCAGATAGGCCAGTAGATGAGTCAGCTGGGCCTGGTTGTCGAGCGGGACCAGCAGTGCCCGACCATCGGCATACTGCGCCTCGTGCGCTTGCAGCACACGGGCCAACACGGGCCCCAGCACACCGCACTCCTGCAGCCAGCGCATATGGCAAGGCACTCCCTGCTCACGCCACTCAATCGCCAATTGCCACATGTCGTTGCCCTGCCCGTCCGTCAGCGCCTGCAATGCCACTCGCAGCGGTGCTGGCTCGCGTCCCGCCAACCACTCTCGCAGCTGATGAAGCTGCTGCTGACTCAACTGCAACTGCTGCAGCATGGCAGGCTCAAACCAGCTGATCGCCCCCTCCTGGCTACGCTTGGCCTGATTGAGGGCCAGGATGGCCTGATCCAGCAGCCGGGCGGCATCCTGTTGCTGCGCCTTGGCGACCCCGAGCCGACAGGCCAGATCGAAGCTGCACTCCCGGGTCACGAACTCGAAATGGAGCAGATCCACCAACTCATGAATGGCGGTTTCCAGCGCATCATCTGCCTTGGTCAGCACCACGGCAAATTCGTCACCACCGAGGCGGTAAGCGTGACTGCCATGAGCCTGTTGCAGCTTGTTGGCCACCATCTGCAACAACCGATCACCGACCTGATAACCCAGCAGATCATTGACCTGCTTGAAGCGCTTGAGATCGAGCACCACCAGGGCGCTCACATCATCGGCATGCAGAGCGCGAGAGAGCTGCTCCTGCAGGGCACGGCGGTTGCCAAGCTGGGTCAGGGGATCGAGCAGGGCAAGCCAACGGTTCGCCAGATTGGCGCGAATGAGGGCTGCGACCAGAGCGCCACCGGTCAGCAACAGGATCAGTTGCCAGATCTGCAGCCAGAACAGGCTGTTGCGGATCTGGCTGACCGAATGCTCCCGCTCCTGACCGGAGAGGATCTGATCCCCTATCTGTTCGATGAGACGGGTCTGACTGACGATCGCCTCCTGCAAGCGGGCAAGCTCAGCCCCCTCGCGCAGCGCACCGGCCTCCATCTGGGGTTCGAGCTGCTTGATTTGCTCGAACAGGGTGGCCAGCACTTTGCCGAGCCCGTGCCGCTGGCGCATCTCGGCGGTTTCACTGCTGATGAGGAAGATGTCGAGCCGGTTCCACAGCAGATCGTAATCGAGGCTCAGGGTCTCTATCGTCAGCCTGCCGGCCCGATAGAGCTGCAAGTCGTAGAGAAAACGCTGGGATTCGAGCATCACCTGGCTGATGTTCCAGTGGACATTGCGGTAGAAGGTATCGACCAGCTGCTCCTGCCGATACTGCAGATAGAGGCTGCTGCCCGACGAGAGCAGAAACAGCAGCGACACCGCAACCAACAGCAGATTTTGGCGGGATAGCCCCATCAATCGACGATCTCGATGCGGGTCACCTGCCACACCATGCAGTTATGGATGGCGGGCACGTCCAGCTTGGGATAGGTGGTGAACGGGATGAGCAGCCAAAGCGGCCCCTTGTTGCGCCGGGTCAGCGGTTTGCCGTCCTCCTGACGCACCAGGGTCAGCGGCACGCCGTCGAACAGGGCCAGATCCACCACCTGCTGATAGCCGTTGAGGGCCGAGACGGCGATCTTGCGGGCATCCGGGATCCCTTGCGCCGCCAGCACGGCTGACAGGGTCGGGCCGCGATAGTGGTGGGCGCCCTGAGTCCAGGGGGTCGTAGTGGTGAATTCGGTCTGTGGCAAGGCGGAGAGAGCCGCCTCATCGAGGGTCACCTGCTGGCCATCTGGCAGTACCAGGGTCATCAGGGGGATGGAGGCCGATGTGCTGGCACTGGCCAGCATCAGGAGAAAAAAAGCGATCCATTGCTTTACTGCGGTCATGGTAATTTGCGCCAACTGCGTCCCATTTTTTTAATGGTTGCCAGTGTGGCGATTTCACCGAACCATTGCAACTGTCCCGTCGCACAGTAGCTCAGGGACCGCGCATCTCCATCCAGTTGTGTCCCTCGACTTGCCTCGGTTGATGAATGCCGCACGCCTCCAGCAACTCATCGACATAGGCGGGCACCAGCAGGGAGGCTGGGCCATAACGTTTCTCGTCAAACTGGCTACCTACCTCGCTCGGCTCGAGATTGAGCTCGATGGTGTGCGCCCCGTTCAATCCTGCTTCATGCACAAAACCGGCCGCCGGATAGACAGCGCCAGAGGTGCCGATGGAGATAAAGAGATCGCACTGGGCCAGCGCACTGTAGATGCGATCCAGCCCGAGCGGCATCTCGCCAAACCAGACCACATGGGGACGCATCGGCTGAGGGAACTGGCAGCAGGAGCAGAGCTCGTCCTGATGGAGATCACCGCGCCACTCGATCACCTGACCGGACTCGGGGCAGCGAGCCTTGAGCAGCTCCCCGTGCATATGGATAAGGTTCTTGCTGCCAGCGCTCTCGTGCAGATTGTCGATGTTCTGGGTGACCAGCGTCACCGAACCGGGCAGCAGTCGCTCGAGGCGGGCCAGCGCATAGTGGGCCGGATTGGGGTGAACCTGGGGCTGTTGCAGCTGTTTGCGGCGGGAGTTGTAAAAGCGCAGCACCAGTTCGGGATCCCGGGCATACCCCTCGGGGGTCGCCACGTCCTCGACCTTGTGCTCTTCCCACAAACCGTCGCAGGCACGAAAAGTCTTGATGCCGGATTCGGCAGAGATCCCCGCGCCGGTCAGGATCACGATATGTTTATATGACTGGGCCATAAGCTACTCCGTCTATCCCCGCACAATAAATGTGACCTTAGCACAGGGAAAAAAGTGTCACTATTCGCCCTTGGTCTTAAGCAGTGCGGCTGGCGGTTCGAGTAACCAAGCATCCAGTACCGACAGATCCAGTCTGACAAAGACCATCTCCCGCCCGGTTACCAGGGTCAGCGGTAAGCCAAGGCGCTTGAGCAGGGTCAGCATGGGCCGGTTCTGGGCCAGTACTTCCGCCGTCCACTCCCGAATCCCGTTCGCCCTGGCCAGCAGTGCCAGCGCCAGCAGAATGCGCCGCCCCGCCCCCTTGTGCTGAAAGTGATCCGCCACGATGCAAGAAAACTCCGCCCGATCGGGATGAAGGCGACGGCGGATTGATTGCGCCTGAGCCAGCGGCTCACCGGCCAGATCGGTCAGTAGCAGCGAGATCTGTTGTTCGGGATGGTAATTGAGAAATTGGGCCACCTGTTCCGGTGGCGGCGTCCGTTTCGGGCGCATAAAGCGCAGATAGATGCTCTCTTCACTCAATGCATCGTAAGCGGCCAGCATGCGGGCAGGCGCCACCCCATGCAGCTCGCGCAGCAGGCAAGGCACCCCGGAGACCTGCATCGCCAGTGGCAGAGCGGCCCGGGAAACCGGATGGGGCCAGCCATCCAGCCCTTTGCCAAGGCGCTCCCGGTGCATGGGCCAGCAGAGGTAGCGCGGCATGGCTTACCAGCGCCCCGTCATACCGCGCTCTCGCCACACCTCGACGTCGAGCAGGTTGTAAGGATCATCCAGATAGACGGCGATCCCCAGCTCCCGAACCCGGGCCATAAAGCGTCCCAGCAGGGAGTCACCGGTCAAGGACTCCATCTCCGGCAAGATCCCCTGCCCCAGCAGCAAGGCTTGCAGCGGCAAACGCTCCAGCAGATCGAATGGCAGATGCTGGCTGTTATCGAGCAGCAGCGCAAGCTTGCTCCCCGCCAGACTGGCTTGCAGCACCAGCGCGAAGCGATCGGCATTGCCGAGCAGGTGGTCACGACGGTGGATCAGCAGGGTCAGTTCGGCTGGGGTACGCGACTGCTCCGTCAGCCAATCCTTGAGCGCCTCCCAGCGGCTGGGCAAACCCGTTACCGCCAGCCAGACCGGATGAGGGGTCGCGGGACTGGAGAGCAGCCCAAGCTGACCCTGCACCTCCCCCTGCCACCGGCGGATGGAGCGGCGCTGGCCGCTCAAGCGCTGCTGACGCAGCGGGCCCAGATAGAGTCGACGCAGCAACCTGAGCAGCTCGTCGCAATCAAGCGGCTTGGCCAGCGCCGCCAGAATATTGAAACCGGCATCGTGCAGCAGGCGGCGGGCACCGTCGATCAGCGTCTGCTCATGGGCCGAAAGCAGCACAATGGGCAGCCCGGCCTCCTGCAACTGGGGCTGGTTCATCAGCAGACTGATGGCATCTTGCTCCACCAGACTGAGATCGCACACCAGCAGGCTGATGTCGCCCGCCGACAATGCCGCAAGACAGGCCGATTCATCCTGTACCCACTGACAGGAGAGCCCCAACCCGGCGATGGTCTGTTGCAGTTGCATCCCCTGAAACGGGTGATCCTCGAGCAGCAGCACCTTGTTAGCGGCCAGCCAGTTGCACCAGTCACGATAACTGGCGGCAAGCCCCCCCAGCCAATCTTCGCCGATAGCGTAGATCCCCTCATGCTGCTGCAACTGGGAAAAGTAGTCCGCCTGCTGATGAGCTGCAGGGTCGTAAAGGGCAATGGCGCCGGCCGCAAACAGCCCTTCCCACTGCCAGCAGGCATCCGGTCGGGTACGGTGCAGCGTGACATAGGAGGGCAATGTCATGGTGCTGGCCAACGCATGGGCGGTGCTGTCGAGGGCATAGAGCACAATGGGGCAAAATCCTGCCGCCTCATGCTCTTCCGAATCGAGCAACGCCAGTAATTCTTCATCAGTGATGATCATCTTGAGCCCTCTTTGAAAACTGCTGGCTGAACTCATCCAGTGCCCGGTTCAATCTGGCTTGCAGCATCGGATGGGGCGCCTGTTGCCACTCTTCAATGACCGCCACCAACGCCGTCGCCCCTACCATTCTGGCGGCCCCCTTCAACTTGTGTAAAGCAGCATTCACGCCAACTTCATCTTCTTCTGTGCTGCAGCGCTCAAGTTCGGCCAAATCATCACGGGTAGCCTTCAGATAAAGGGCGGCCAGTTCATCGGTCAGCAGCGAGGCAACCGGTGTCGGGGCGACAGCATTGCTCCCCTCTTTGGCAATATGGCGCAGCAAGGTCGCCAGCTCCTTGAGGGCGACCGGCTTGTCCAGATGGCCATCGCAACCGCAGGATTGCAGCTCCCTTGCTGCCTGGTCACTGAGATCTGCGGTGATCACATAGACCGGCAGACGGGCCCAACGGGCGGATTGGCGCAATTGCCTGCACAGCTCGGCCCCGTTCATCACCGGCATCTGCAGATCGGTCAGCACAAAATCCACATCCTGCTGTGCCAGCATCTCCAGCGCCAGCTGCCCGTTGGCGGCAGTGATGACGCTGGCACCAAGTTGTCCCAGTTGCAGGCTGATCAGCTCGCGATTGACATCGTGATCTTCAACCAGCAGTACCCGCATACCAAGCCCGGGCTGGGTACCGGCGACCGGTTGATCCGGGGTCAGCCGTGGCTGCATCAGGGTGATGATGGTCCCGGGCACCCAGGACTCCCCTTGCCAGGCCCAATAGTAGAGCCCCTTCTCGTCCACCTCCGCTTGCAGCGTATCAACGGCGTTGCTGACGGTGGCGATCCCCAATCGACTGAGCCAGGGCGAGACCGCTTGCGCCTCATCGTGGGGTAAAGAGAGCGCCAGCTGTCGCACATTGGGCTGCCAGTCCGGCTCCTGCTGCACCCGCTTGAGGGGCAACTCGCAATAGAAGCGGCTACCACCACCGGCGCGCCCCTCGACATCGATAAGCCCACCCATCTGCTCGATCAGCTGCTTGCAGATGGCCAGACCAAGACCGGTGCCCGGCGCCCGCAGCTGCCCTTCAACAGCAAACTGCTCGAACGGCATAAAGAGCGTGGTGCGCATCTTGGCGGTGATCCCCGGCCCCTGATCATCCACACCGAAGCGCAAGGTTGATGCGACCACCTCGGCCCACAGCACCACTTCCCCACGCAGGCTGAACTTGATGGCATTGGAGAGCAGGTTGTGGAGCACTTGCCGTACCCGGTGAGGGTCGAGGGTCTGCAGGGCTGGCAGAGCCGGGTCCAACTTAAGGCGCAGTTGCAATCCCTTGGCCCGCGCCTTGGTCCAGTGCACTGCCGCCACGTGCTCGCACAGCTCGGCAAAATCGGTGGGCTGGGGCGAGAGGGAGAGTTTGCTGTTTTCGTTGCGGCTAAAGTCGAGCACATCGTTGAGCAGGCCGAGCAGCTCATCCCCCGCCTGACGCACCCGCGCCAGCGCAGAGTCTTGCTCTCTCGACAAAGGCGTACTGGCCAGCCACTCCAGCAAGCCGAGCATGGCGTTCATCGGCGTGCGGATCTCGTGGCTGATGGCGGCCAGAAAGCGCCCCTTGGCCAGAACTGCCTGTTGCGCCTGCTCATGGGAGTGCTGCAATGCCTGATCCTGCTCGACCCTGGTAGTGGCATCCTGCATCACCGCATAGATCCGCCAACCCTGCGGCTGACTGCGGCCACGGCCATAGAGCTGCAACCAGCGCAGACCCTTGGTCGGATGGTAATAGCGCATGGTGAACGCGAAGGGTTTGCCAGCCTGCAACATGGCGAACATCTCACGGCTTACCCGACGGAGATCCTCGCGCTCCAGCATAATGAGCACCCGTTTGGGCTCACGACGGATCTGCTGACTCGCCAGCCCCAGCAGCTCGTAACAGCCCCGGCTGATAAACTCGATCCCCCCTACCCGTCCCCGCTCGAACATAAACTGCAGCACCACGCCGGGCACGGTATTGGTCAGGGCGCGCAGGCGGCGCTCTGCCTGACGCAGAAAACGGGCCTGCTCACGCAGCACACTGATATCCGACAGGGCGATAAGGTCGGTGGCGGGTGCTTGCTTGTCCAGCCGCAGCGGATGCTGGGCATAGGCGAAGACCTGATCCCCCAGCACCAGCTCCCCTTCGCTCTTCTGGGGCTGCACCGGCGGCAGCATCAACTGTTGCGAATAGCGCAGGGCCAGACGTCGCCCCTGTTTATTGGATTTGATCACCTTGCCCTGGCTGTTGCGCAGATAGACGGGCACCGGCAACGCCTGAAACATGGTTTCCCGCAGCTCGCTCTCGATGGCCAGCGCCTTCTCGGCGGCGTGACGCTGGGCCACTTCCCGTGCCAGTTGCTGGCGGGAGCGCCAGATCCCGCCGATGACGATACCGCTCATCAGCAGTGCCATAGCGATGGAGCCAAACCAGGCGGCGTAGCTCACGCCGGGCTGCTGCACGACGAGCAAGCGGCGCCAGCGCTGGTTAAGTTCGTCGAGCTGGGTGCTGGTTAGCGCCATCAGGTTGCGATCCATCACCCCGGCCAGTTCGGTCTGACTCTTGTTGATGGCAAAGCCAAGGCTGAAACGATCTTCCAGCTCCTCGATATCGAGCCCTTCCAACAAGTTGGTACGCTGGGGATATTGCAGCTGATAAAGCTCGCTCAACATGGCGTCAGCCTTGCCCTGTTTGATCGCGGCAAGCCCCTGCTCGAGGCCGTCGGTGCGAACCCACTCCTGATCACCGAGCAGGGCGAGCAAGGAGGGATCGTAGAGGGATTCCGGCACCAGAATACGCTGGCGCTTGAGCTGGGTGATGCGATCGGCTGCCAGCTTACGCTTGCTGATCAAGGCAAACCGGTTGGTGGAGATCGTCCGGCTGAAAATGAACTGATCCGTCAATGCCGGGGATTCCGGCAAGCCGGCCATCATATCCGCCTCACCACGGCGCAGCTTTTCTACGGCCTCCGCCTTGCTGGCGGCAGGCACCAGCTTGTATTTCAGGCCTGTCTCCTGGGTGACCCAGCGCAGCACATCCGCGCTCCACCCTTTCGCCTCCCCCAGATCATTGACGCCGCTATAGGGCATTAACTCGGGATTGACCACCAGGCGAATGGTGCGACCGCGGCCGGATAACCAGGCCTGTTCGGTATCGCTGAAGTGGGGCTGGTTGACATATAGCGACCCCTGATCGAGATAGCGAGCAAGATCGGTATAGATAGTACCGGCGGGCATATGACGGATCAGGGTGTCCATCAGATTGGCCAACTCAGGCTGATCACGCATCATCAAGCGATAGCTGATGATCCGATCCTCACCAAACAGGCGGCGCAGGCGCAACCCATCGGCAGGAAACTCGCGCATCAGATAGCGCAGTTGCAGATAGTCCCCCAGATAGGCGTCACCCTTGCCACTCTGCAGCGCGTCGTAGACCTTCTCTCCGATTTTTAGGGAAATAACGCGTGCCTGGGGATAGAGCTCGTGCAGCAGGCGGGCTGAGTCTGCCACCGAGTAGACCAGAAAGCGGGCCTGTTTGAGATTTTCTCCCTTGTAGAGGATGGCGGCATCGGTCTCCATCATCGGACGACTTAACCGCATGCCCTCCACGGCCTTCTTGCGGGTTCCGACATAGGGAATGATATCGCATTCCCCCTCTGCGAGCCCGTTGCGCAATGTCTGCCAATCGGGCAGCTCTTTGAGTACCAGCGGAATCGGGAACAGCTCCTGCAACCGGGCGAGACGATCCTTGAGCAGTCCCCCCTCGGCCATCAGATATGGTGGAGGAAGCGTCGCAGGATAGCAGAGCGAAAGCTGGCTCAGTGAATTGACATAAGCTTGGGTCGCCGGTGCCAACGGCAGCACTGTGGTCTGCAAAGGCTTGGCGTGTAACGGCAGTGCCAGCACGGCACCCAGAAGAAAAACGGGGAATTTGGTCATCTGAAAACAAAAGCCAGGCATCTGCCTGGCTTTTTATCACTCGTTGGGTTCAACATTTTCTACCCTGGCCTTGAGCTTCTGGCCAGGCCGGAAGGTCACCACGCGGCGGGCGCTGATAGGAATATCCTCGCCCGTTTTGGGGTTGCGTCCGGGACGCTGATTCTTCTCACGAAGGTCAAAGTTACCGAAGCCTGAAATCTTGACTTGTTCACCACGCTCAAGCGCCTGTCGGATTTCCTCAAAGAAGGCTTCCACCATATCTTTGGCTTCACGCTTGCTCATCCCGAGCTGGGTGAACAGGTGCTCTGCAATGTCGGCTTTGGTAAGCGCCATAGATCAATCCCTCAAGGATGCATTCAACTCTTCACCAAGGGCCCGCACGACATTGTCTACGGTCTCGGCAATCTCTTTCTCCTCCAGGGTGCGCTGGGTGTCTTGCAATACAAGACTGATGGCCAGGCTCTTCTTGTCCTCTGCCATACCAGCACCCTGGTATACGTCAAACAAGTTTATTCCAACTACCTGATTTCCGCCAACTTTTTTAATTACCGCAAGCACATCACCTGCCAGAACCTGACGATCGACCACCACGGCGATGTCGCGACGGTTCGCCGGGAACTTGGAAACTTCGGCTGCTACCGGCACCTTGGCCGGGGTCAGCTTGTCCAGCTCCAGCTCAAACATCACCGCGCGGCTCTTGAGGCCCAGCTTCTTCTCGAGGCTCGGGTGGATCACGCCGATGTGGCCGATGATCTCGCCATTACGCAGAATGGCTGCGCTCTGGCCCGGGTGCAGGGCGCTGTGCTCGGTGCGCTCGAAGGTAAAGGTGGCCCCTTCGGCGGTCAAGTCCAGCACCGCTTCCAGATCCCCTTTCAAATCAAAGAAGTCGGCTGCGCGGGTTTTGATGTCCCAGTGCTCATCGCTCTGGTTGCCAGTGATGATACCGGCCAGCATCGGCTCCTGACGGATGCCGTTCTCGGCACTTTCATCCTTGATGAAACGCAGACCCTGTTCGAACAGACGCACGCGCGGCTGCTGACGGTTCTGGTTGTAAACCACCGCCTGCACCAGACCCGGGAACAGAGAGACACGCATAGCGGACATCTCGACCGAGATCGGGTTGGGCAGTACGATGGCATCGCTCTGCGGGAACAGGGTTTGCTGAGTCTTGGGATCGACGAAGCTGTAGGTGATCGCTTCCTGGAAGCCGCGGTCAACCAGCAGGTCGCGCACACGCTTCAGGGTCACCTGCCCTTCTGCCTGCTCAACCATCGCCAGAGAGGCGGCGGGTTTCAGGTTCGGGATATTGTTGTAGCCGTAGATGCGAGCCACTTCCTCGATGAGGTCTTCCTCGATGGCGATATCGAAACGCCAGGAGGGTGCCAGCGCAGTCCAACCGTCAGCATCCACGGTCACCTGCATGCCGAGGCGGGTCAGGATCTCGACCACTTGAGCATCAGCCACGCTGATACCGATCACCTTGTCGAGCTTGCTACGACGCAAGCGGATGGGTGCCGCTTTCGGCAGATGGGCATCGGATTTGACCTCGATGACCGGACCCGCTTCGCCGCCGCAGATGTCCAGCAGCAGACGGGTGGCTCTGTCCATCACCTTGGCTTGCAGCTCGGGATCCACCCCGCGCTCGAAGCGGTGGGAGGAGTCGGTGTGCAAACCGTAAGCACGGGCACGGCCGGTGATGGAGAGCGGCGCGAAGAAGGCGCACTCCAGCAGGATGTCGGTAGTGGTCTCGGAGACACCAGTGCGGTTGCCGCCGAAGATACCGGCCATGCAGGCAGGACCTTTGGCATCGGCAATCACCAAGGTGGTCTCTTTGAGCTTCACTTCGTTGCCGTCGAGCAGGGTCATCGGCTCATCGGCGTGGGCGCGGCGCACCACCAGCTCCCCTTCCAGGGTAGCCAGATCGAAGGCATGCATCGGCTGACCGTATTCCAGCAGCAGGTAGTTGGTGATGTCGACGATGGCGTCGATGGAGCGAATGCCGCCACGTCGCAGCTTCTCTTGCATCCAGAGCGGGCTCTTGGCCTGCAAGTTAAGCCCCTTGATGACGCGGCCCAGATAACGGGGGCAATCAGCTGGTGCTTCAACCCGGATCGGGAAAGTTGCATCAATGCTTGCAACAGCTGGTGCCCAGGTCGGCTCGACCACGTCCACGCTGTTGAGCACGCCAATTTCACGGGCCAGACCGGCGATACCGAGGCAATCGGCACGGTTAGGAGTCAGATCCACATCGATGGAGACGTCGTTCAGATTGAGGTAGTCGCGAATATCGGTACCAATGGGGGCATCGGCCGGCAGCTCGATGATGCCATCGGCTTCAACGTCGATACCCAACTCACTGAAAGAGCAGAGCATGCCGTGGGACGGCTGGCCACGCAGCTTGGCTTTCTTGATGGTGAAATCACCCGGCAGGGTCGCCCCTACTTTGGCCACACACACTTTCAGGCCCTGACGGCAGTTCGGCGCGCCGCAGACGATGTCCAGCAGCTCGGCTTCACCCACATTGACCTTGGTCACCCGCAGCTTGTCGGCGTCCGGATGCTGGGCGCACTCGACCACTTCACCAACGACCACATTGTTGAACTGGCCAGCCACCGCTTCCACGGCGTCCACTTCCAGACCGGCCATGGTGATCTGCTCGGCCAGTGCATTGTCACTCAACTCGGTGCGGACCCACTCCAGCACCCAGGATTTACTGAATTTCATGTTCTCTCGCCCTTACTTGAACTGCTTGAGGAAGCGCAGGTCGTTTTCGAAGAAGGCACGCAGGTCGTTGACCCCGTAACGCAGCATGGTCAGGCGCTCAACGCCCATGCCGAAGGCAAAGCCGGAGTATTTTTCCGGATCGATGCCGACCGAACGCAGTACGTTCGGGTGCACCATGCCGCAGCCCAGCACTTCCAGCCACTTGCCATTCTTGCCCATCACGTCGACTTCGGCGCTCGGCTCGGTGAACGGGAAGTAGGAAGGACGGAAGCGAATAGTCAGGTCTTCCTCGAAGTAGTTGCGCAGGAAGTCGTGCAGGATGCCCTTCAGCTCGGTAAAGCTGGCATGCTCGTCAACCAGCAGACCTTCAACCTGATGGAACATCGGGGTGTGGGTCATGTCGTAGTCGTTACGATAGACGCGGCCCGGTGCAATGATGCGGATCGGCGGCTGCTGATGCTCCATGGTGCGGATCTGCACACCGGAGGTGTGGGTACGCAGCATCAGATCAGGATTGAAGTAGAAGGTATCGTGATCGGTACGCGCCGGGTGGTGCGCCGGGATGTTCAGCGCATCGAAGTTGTGGAAGCCATCTTCAATCTCGGGACCACGGGCAACCTTGAAGCCCATCTCACCAAACAGGCGCTCGATGCGTTCGATGGTGCGGGTTACCGGGTGCAGACCGCCATTCTCGACGCGGCGGCCCGGCAGGCTGACGTCGATGGTCTCGGCAGCCAGCTTCTGGTTCAGCACGGCGACTTCGAGCGCTTCACGACGCTCGTTCAGCGCATCCTGAACCTGCTGTTTGGCCTGGTTGATCACGGCGCCCGCGGCAGGACGCTCTTCGGCAGACAAGGCACCCAGGCCCTTCATCTGCTCGGTAAAAAAGCCTTTTTTACCCAGATATTTGACCCGGATTTCGTCGAGGGTAGCGATATCGCTCACGCCCTCAATTTCGGCTCTGGCTTGGCCGACTACTTCTTCAAGCTGTTGCATGTCTTCCTCGTCACCACTCCCAGTACAGGAGCCTTTAGGCTAAATAAGGTCAAGAGGGGAATAATACAAAAAAAGCCCCTTCGCTGACCATAGCTAAGGTTGGCTTTTCTCCCTACAAATCATTTTGTTATATCAAGCGAGTCTTATCGGTTCACCGTAACTCCTGAAATAATGGAACAAACATCTAGTTTGTTGGCATATAAACTATTTGTAGAACAGGTCATCTCGCACATATCACCTTGTGTGGAGAAATATGCAGCTCGTGTAAAACAGTGGACAGAATATGGGCGGGAGAAAGGAAAAAGTAATGTAAAACAGAGAGTTATAGATACAAAAAAGGAGGCCTGAGCCTCCTTTTAGCGTTTATAACAGAACTGGATTAAACCAGAGCTGCTTTAGCTTTTTCAACCAGGGCGGTGAAAGCCATTTTGTCGTGAACGGCGATATCGGACAGGATCTTGCGATCGATCTCGATAGAAGCCTTCTTCAGACCGTTGATCAGACGGCTGTAGGACAGACCGTTCTGACGGGCTGCAGCGTTGATACGCGCAATCCACAGCTGACGGAACTGACGCTTTTTCTGGCGACGGTCACGGTAGGCATACTGACCAGCTTTGGTTACCGCTTGTACCGCTACGCGGTAAACACGGGAACGGGCGCCGTAGTAACCTTTGGCGGCTTTCATTACTTTCTTGTGACGAGCTCGAGCAGTCACACCACGTTTAACTCTTGGCATTTTTCACATCCCCCCTTATGCGTACGGCAGACAAGCGACAACACGTTTGTGGTCGGCAGCAGAAACCATGAATTTCGGCCCCAGCTGACGCTTACGCTTGCTGCTCTTCTTGGTCAGGATGTGACGCAGGTGGTTGTGCTTGCACTTGAAGCGACCCGAGCCAGTCTTTTTGAAGCGCTTTGCAGCACCCCGGTTGGTTTTCATCTTCGGCATTTCATACTCCGCATTGTGAGTGACAACAAAATCGCAAGGCGAACCAACTCATGGGGCGAGCCCCATGAGTCAATTTCTTGTGGGCCTTAAGATTTCTTCTTAGGTGCGAGGACCATCACAGCTTGACGGCCTTCGACTTTCGGGAACGACTCGACTACGGCCAACTCTTCCAGATCGTTCTTGACGCGCTCCAGAACCTTGATACCAAGATCCTGGTGGGCCATTTCACGACCACGGAAGCGCAGGGTGACCTTAGCCTTGTCCCCGTCTTCCAGAAAGCGAACCAGGTTGCGTAGTTTTACCTGATAGTCGCCTTCGTCAGTGCCAGGACGGAATTTGATTTCCTTGACCTGGACGACTTTCTGCTTTTTCTTCTGTTCTTTGGTTGTTTTGCTCTTTTCGTAGAGGAATTTGCCGTAATCCATGATCCGGCAAACGGGCGGCTCAGCATTTGGACTGATCTCTACCAGATCAACTCCGGCCTCTGCGGCCAAGTTCAGAGCATCCTGAATGGATGTGATGCCAATGGCTTCACCATCCAGACCAGTCAGACGAACTTCTTTCAGACGGATCTCTTCATTGATCCGGTGAGCGCGGGCTTGCGGTTGCTTGCCCAGTTTTTTTCCGCCTTTTATAGCTTATTCCTCCACTTTCTTTTGTCCGCGGGTCTGAACTTCCTGGGTCAACAGAGCGATGAACTCTTCAACAGGATAAGTGCCCAGGTCAGCCCCTTTACGAGTCCGTACTGCAATCTTACCGGCTTCAACTTCTTTATCGCCGCAGACCAGCATGAAAGGTACTCGCTTCAAAGTATGCTCGCGGATTTTAAAGCCAATCTTCTCATTTCTCAAGTCCGCTTTTGCGCGAAGGCCCGCATCATTCAATGCTTTGGCTACTTTCACCGCATAATCGGCCTGATTGTCCGTGATATTCATGACCACAGCCTGAGTCGGTGCCAACCAGGTCGGGAACAGACCGGCGTACTCTTCAGTCAGAATACCGATGAAGCGTTCAATAGAACCCAGGATGGCCCGGTGGATCATCACAGGTACATGGCGATCGTTGTTTTCGCCCACATAAGTGGCACCCAGACGACCAGGCAGGGCAAAGTCGAGCTGCACGGTACCACATTGCCACGCACGATCAAGGCAATCGTGCAGGGTAAATTCAATCTTGGGACCGTAGAACGCCCCTTCACCCGGCTGCAGATCGTACTTCAGACCGTTGAGCTCCAGCGCTTCGGCCAGCGCTTTCTCGGCGCGATCCCACATCTCGTCGGAGCCGATACGCTGCTCGGGACGAGTGGAGAGCTTGACCACGATGTTCTCGAAGCCAAAGGTACCGTAGACGTCATAGACCATACGAATACAGCCGGAGACCTCTTCCATGATCTGCTCTTCGGTACAGAAGATGTGAGCGTCATCCTGAGTGAAGCCGCGCACCCGCATCAGACCGTGCAGGGAACCGGACGGCTCGTTGCGGTGGCAGGAACCAAACTCGGCCATACGCAGCGGCAGATCGCGGTAGGACTTCAGACCCTGGTTGAAGATCTGGACGTGACCCGGGCAGTTCATCGGCTTGATGGCGTACTCGCGGTTTTCGGACTGGGTAGTGAACATGGCCTGGGCGTATTTCTCCCAGTGACCTGAACGCTCCCACAGAACGCGGTCCATCATGAACGGACCTTTCACTTCCTGATAGTCGTACTCTTTGAGCTTGCCGCGGATAAAGGTTTCCAGCTCACGGAAGATGGTCCAGCCATCGTTGTGCCAGAACACCATACCGGGTGCTTCTTCCTGCATGTGATACAGGTCGAGCTGCTTGCCGATCTTGCGGTGGTCGCGCTTGGCGGCCTCTTCCAGACGCTGCAGATAGGCCTTGAGCTGCTTCTTGTCAGCCCAGGCGGTACCGTAGATACGCTGCAACATCTTGTTGTTGGAGTCGCCGCGCCAGTAGGCGCCGGACATCTTCAGCAACTTGAAGTGGTGGCAGTGACGCATGTTGGGCACGTGCGGGCCGCGACACATGTCGATGTACTCTTCGTGATGATAGAGACCTGGCTGGTCATCACGGGCAATGTTCTGATCCAGGATTTCGACTTTGTAAGACTCGCCGCGCGCCTCGAATACATCACGCGCTTCTTGCCAGGAGACTTTCTTCTTGATGACGTCGTAATCCTTGGCTACCAGCGCCAGCATGCGCTCTTCCAGGGCAGCCAGATCTTCATCGGTCAGGGTACGGTCAAGATCAACGTCATAGTAGAAGCCGTTGTCGATGACAGGACCGATGGCCATCTTGGTCTGGGGCCAGAGTTGCTTGATGGCATGACCCAGCAAGTGGGCGCAGGAGTGGCGCAGAATGTCCAGACCTTCTTCGTCTTTGGCGGTGATGATGGCCAGCGCAGCATCGGCTTCGATCAGCTCGCACGCATCCACCAGTTCACCGTTTACCCGACCGGCAATGCACGCCTTGGCGAGACCGGGACCGATGTCCGCAGCCACATCCATGACGGAAACAGAGTGGGTAAATTGACGTTGGCTGCCGTCAGGCAGAGTAATGATTGGCATTATGTGTTTCCTTATACAGTGGTGACCCCTACCAAAGGTCACATGCGGGATGGAAAAGAGATTCTAATAAGGTGGTGTTCTGGTTCTCCACAGCACTTTGCGAAGACGGCCTGACACGTAAACCACATGTCTAACGTGACAAACCAAGCCAAAACGGCCCCATGCTACCAGAAGTCGGGCGTGCTGTATCGGATTTGCAGATATTTTCTACAGTCAAATGAGTCGCCTGCCGACTATTCGCCAAGCAGGGATTGCCAGTTGAAGTCAAAGTCACTGCTCCCCTCCTCTGCCAGCGCCAGCTCTTGCAGCACCTGAAGCGCCAGTTTGTTGCCCTTTTGTGCCGCCTGATAGAGCCACTGTTTCGCCTGAGGCAGATCGACCCTGCCGCTGACCCCCATCAGATGAAGGACGCCGACTTTCAGCATGGCCGGCACATCGCCATTGCGGGCGGCAAGATCCATCCAGTGAAAGGCTTGGCGCAGATCTCGCTTGACCCCGACACCGCGCAGATAGAGTTCTGCCAGCCGGTATTGGCCGAAGGGATCCCCTGCCTGCGCTGACTGGCGATAGAGGCTGATGGCCTGATGGATATCCTGCTCGCTCCCCTGCCCCACCTCATGGCTCCAGCCCATGAGTGCCTGTGCCCTAGGTTGCCCTTGCTCGGCCAGTGGCGACCAGATCCGGGTCGCCTCATCGAAGTGACCGGTACGCCAGGCACGGTTGGCAGCAGCCATCTCCTGCTCGGTGGAGAGCGGAAGCAGACGCAAGATAACAAGGGCAAGCAGACCGATAAACAGCCAGCGGGAAGTGGTGGGTCTCATGATGATTTCCGTGATCCAGTTCTCATTTCGTCTATGTAAACGAAATGTAGCGCCGCGATCAAGCTAGAGATCCCTGCGACAACCCTTTTTGCACCAGCTCGCTCAGCAGTTGTTGTCATTTATCCAGGGTACCTGCAAAATAACTGTATGTATAGACAGTGTTGGTGCGCACCATGGCAGGACGAGGCAGCCCCCACAATATCGATCACCGTTTTAGCGCCCCCCTTGTCGAAGCGGTCGATGACGGCTGGCAATCGTCCGATTGGGATGCCGCCTTCACCCCCTCTGTGCCTAGCACCGAGGTGCGGGAGATCGATGCACGCAGCATTATCAGCTACAACAACTCGCCGGATGTGCCTTTTGGTCGCTCCATCAACCCCTATCAGGGGTGCGAACACGGCTGCATCTACTGCTATGCCAGACCCAGCCATGCCTATCTGGAGCTCTCCCCCGGTCTCGATTTCGAGAGCAAGCTGTTTGCCAAACGCAATGCAGCCGACCTGCTGCGCCGAGAGTTTGCCAAACCTGCCTATCAGCCACAGACCATCTTCATTGGCGCCAATACCGACCCCTATCAACCCATCGAGCAGCGCTATCGCCTCACCCGGCAGTTGCTGGAAGTGATGCTGGCTCACCGCCATCCGGTCGGACTCATTACCAAGAGCGCCATGATCTTGCGCGACCTCGATCTGTTGACCGAGCTGGCCAGAGAGGGACTGTGTCAGGTGATGGTATCGGTGACGACCTTGAATGAAACCCTGCGCCGACAGCTGGAGCCCCGCGCCAGCACGGGCGCAGGCCGCTTGAAAGTGATCGAGAAGCTGGCAAACGCTGGCGTGCAGGTGGGGGTACTGGCCGCCCCCATGATCCCGCGGCTCAATGAACCGGAGCTGGAGCAGATCATCAAATCGGCCGCCGAGGCTGGCGCCAGTTGCGCCGATTACATCCTGCTGCGCCTGCCCCACGAGCTGGCGCCGCTATTTGGTGACTGGCTCGATACCCACTATCCGGGCCAGAAGGAGGCTATTTTGAATCAGTTGCGAGCCAGCCGCGGTGGCGGGCTCAACAGTACCGCCTTCGGTACCCGCATGCGCGGTGAGGGGCACTTTGCCGATCTGCTGGCCCAGCGCTTTCGCCTCATCAGCAAGCGCCTCGATCTGGGCAAACGCCATATTCAGCTCAGGCTGGATGGGTTTATCCGCCCCGGGGAGCAGCTGTCGCTCTTCTAATCCCCCTGCTCACGCCCTTCACACATCAGGCGTGCCAATAGGTTGAGAGGAAAGCCTGTCACGACACATCCTGTGGAAACCCCGCTTTCCTAATTTTCCAAATTGGCCAATGAAGTAGCCATGTTGCGACAAGATCGCGATATCCGGTAAAGAGAGGGCTAACGCCTTAGCCTGCGCGCTGATCCCGCCCCTGCTGCACCATTTCAACCGGCAGTCGCGAGGGTTCATGAGCCACTTCGTGCTCATCCTCTTCATACTGCGGCACCTCTGATTCGCCCCATACCCGGCTCCACCAAATTTCCCACGTGATCCAACTGGTCATATGCAGCTCCTGACGGTGAAGGTGATAGCAACAACGCACCACTCGCCCGGCAGGATAGCGGCTGGGAATGACAGGGAAATGACAAAAAAATCAGTTGTAAAAAGGCAACTGGCGGTGGCGAGGAAAAGCCGAAACAGTTCACATATTCGGCGAAATCCCTCTGAAAGCGGTCACAAATCTGCAGGTTGTGGATTGCAGCTCACTCTGTTCCCACCAAAGCTGGGTTGCCCATTCAGGCATCTATAAAAACAGGGACACAATAATGAAACACACAGCGGGAATATGGGCGATCGCAGGCATGCTGATCGCCCCCTTGGCGCACGCCGACGTCATACTGCACGCCTTCAACTGGAAGTACAGTGAAGTGACCGCCAAAGCCGACCTTATCAAGTCGGCCGGCTACAAACAGGTACTCATCTCGCCGCCTCTCAAGTCATCAGGCAACGAATGGTGGGCCCGTTACCAGCCGCAGGATCTGCGCCTTGTCGACTCCCCTCTTGGCAACAAACAGGATCTCGAGCAGCTGATCGCCGCCATGAAGGCGCGTGGCATCGCCGTCTATGCCGATGTGGTGCTCAACCACATGGCCAACGAAAGCTGGAAACGCCAGGACCTCAACTATCCCGGCAACGAGCTGCTGCAAAGCTACGCCAGCAACCCCAGCTACTTCGAGCGCCAGAAACTGTTTGGCGATCTGGGGCAAAACTTCCTCTCCGGTCAGGATTTTCATCCCGAAGGGTGCATCGGCGACTGGAGCGATCCGGGTCATGTCCAGTATTGGCGACTCTGTGGCGATGCCGGTGACAAGGGGCTGCCGGATCTGGATCCCAACAACTGGGTGGTGAGCCAGCAGCAGGCCTATCTCAAGGCGCTGAAGGGGATGGGGATCAAGGGTTTTCGGGTCGATGCGGTCAAACACATGAGCGATTACCAGATCAATGCCGTATTCACCCCCGAGATCAAACAGGGGATGCACGTGTTTGGCGAGGTGATCACCACGGGGGGCGCAGGCAGCACCGATTACGAGCGTTTCCTCAAACCCTACCTCGACAGCAGCGGCCAGGGAGCCTATGACTTTCCGCTGTTTGCCTCCCTGCGCGGCGCGCTGGGGTATGGCGGCAGCATGAACCTGCTGGCGGATCCGGGCGCCTATGGTCAGGCGCTACCGGGCAGTCGAGCCGTCACCTTTGCCGTGACCCACGACATCCCCACCAACGACGGCTTCCGCTATCAGATCCTGAGCCAGACTGACGAGAAGCTGGCCTATGCCTACCTGCTCGGCCGCGATGGTGGCTCGCCGCTGGTCTACTCCGATCACGGCGAGACCCAGGCCAAGGATGGACTGCGCTGGCAGGATTACTACCAGCGCGCCGATCTCAAGGGGATGATCCGCTTCCACAATGCGGTGCAAGGCCAACCGATGCAGCTGGTCGGCAGTAGCGACTGCTTCGTACTGTTCAAACGGGGCAAACAGGGCCTGGTCGGCATCAACAAGTGCGACTATGAGCAGGAGTACTGGCTCGATACCGCCAGGTTCGAGATGAACTGGTATCGCAACTATCGTGACGTGCTCGACCAAGGCGCCGTGGTCAACGTGCAGAGCCAGTGGGTACGGATCGCCATTCCCGCCCGCAGCGCCAGAATGTGGCTGCAGGAGTGATCCAGCCGTAAGAGCAGCGTAGAGTCATAAAAAGCAGACAAATAAAAAGAGCGACCACCAGGGTCGCTCTTTTTGATCAGAGACGTTGCTCGGGTAACAGGTGACGATTACTCGTCGCCCGCTTCCCCTGCATCGACTGCATCAGTGCCGGTCGCGGTATCGGTACCTTCAGATACCTCACCGTCAACGGCCAGTGCGTCGTTCTCGTCTTCGTCGCTCTCGGCGATGCGCTGCAGGCCAACCACGGTCTCGTCTTCACCGGTACGGATCAGACGTACACCGCCGGTGTTACGGCCAATGACGCTCACCTCGGCAACACGGGTACGCACCAGGGTACCGCCGTTGGTGATCAGCATGATCTGGTCGGTATCTTCGACCTGGATCGCATCGATCACCTTGCCATTACGCTCATCCACCTTGATGGAGATAACGCCCTGGGTACCACGGCTCTTGGTCGGGTATTCGGCCAACGCAGTCCGCTTGCCGTAACCGTTCTCGGTGGCGGTGAGGATGGCACCTTCGCCGCGCGGAACGATGAGGGAAACCACCTTGTCACCGGCGCCCAGCTTGATGCCACGGACACCGGCGGCGGTACGGCCCATGGGACGCACGCCCTTGAAGGTGCCCTTGCTTTCGGTGCCTTCGCCGTTGTCGCTGCCATCATCGTCGTTGCCGGCATCGTCGTCGGTTTCAACGTCATCGCTGACATCGGCATCAGCGCGACCGCTGCCTTCCGCGAAGCGAACGACTTTACCCGCATCGGAGAAGAGCATGATCTCGTTGCTGCCATCGGTGATATCCACCCCGATCAGCTCATCACCCTCTTTGAGGTTGATGGCGCGGATACCGGAGGAGAGCGGACGGCTGAAGTCAGAGAGGCTGGTCTTCTTCACGGTACCGTTGGCGGTGGCGAAGAACACATACTTCTCGGCGTCATATTCCTTCACTGGCAGGATGGCGGTGATACGCTCACCCTCTTCCAGCGGCAGCAGGTTGATGATCGGACGGCCACGTGCGCCACGGGACGCCTCCGGCAGCTGGTAAACCTTGAGCCAGTAGACCTTGCCACGGGTGGAGAAGCACAGAATGGTGTCGTGGGTGTTGGCCACCAACAGACGCTCCACAAAGTCCTCTTCCTTGATCCGGGTGGCCGACTTGCCACGACCACCGCGGCGCTGGGCCTCATAGTCGGAGAGCGGCTGATACTTCACATAACCCTGGTGAGACAAGGTAACCACCACATCTTCCGGGGTGATCAGATCTTCGATGTTGATCTCGGCACTGGACATGCTGATCTCGGTGCGACGCTCGTCGCCATACTGCTCACGCACGGCCAGCAGTTCATCGCGGATCACTTCCATCAGACGAGCCGGGCTCGCCAGGATGTGCAGCAGCTCGGCGATCAGATCCAGCAGAGATTGGTACTCTTCCAGGATCTTCTCGTGCTCGAGGCCGGTCAACTTGTGCAGACGCAGGTCAAGGATGGCCTGGGCTTGCTGTTCGGTCAGGAAGTATTGACCTTCACGGATACCGAACTGTGGCTCCAGCCACTCTGGCCGCGCCGCGTCATCGCCCGCTTTCTCCAGCATGGACGCCACGTTACCGAGTTCCCAGCCCTTGGCAACCAGGCCCGCTTTCGCGTCGGCCGGGGTCGCGCTGTGGCGGATCAGCTCGATGATGGGATCGATGTTGGCCAGCGCAACCGCCAGACCTTCCAAAATGTGCGCCCGATCCCGCGCCTTGCGCAGTTCGAACACGGTCCGGCGAGTCACCACTTCACGGCGGTGCAGCAGGAACGCATCCAGGATCTCTTTAAGGTTCATCACCTTGGGCTGGTTGTTATCGAGCGCCACCATGTTGATGCCGAACGTGGTCTGCATCTGGGTGTGCTTGTAGAGATTGTTCAGCACAATCTCGCCGGACTCGCCGCGCTTGATCTCGATAACGATGCGCATGCCGTCTTTGTCAGACTCATCGCGCAGGGCACTGATGCCCTCGATCTTTTTCTCTTTGACCAGCTCGGCGATCTTCTCGATCAGTCGAGCCTTGTTCACCTGATAGGGGATTTCGTGAACGATGATGGTCTCGCGACTGGTCTTCTCGTCCACTTCCACTTCAGCTTTGGCGCGCACATAGATGGAGCCACGACCGGTACGGTACGCCTGCACGATGCCGGAACGACCGTTGATAATGCCGCCGGTGGGGAAATCCGGGCCGGTGATGTAGGTCATCAGCTCGTCAATGGTGAGGTCGCCGTTTTCGATCAGCGCCAGGCAGCCATTGACAATCTCGGTGAGGTTGTGAGGCGGAATGTTGGTCGCCATGCCCACCGCGATACCGGAGGAGCCGTTGACCAGCAGGTTGGGAACCTTGGTAGGCATGACCGCCGGGATCATCTCGGTGCCATCATAGTTCGGCACCCAGTCCACGGTCTCTTTGTCCAGGTCAGCCAGCAGCTCGTGGGAGATGCGGGCCATCCGCACTTCGGTATAACGCATCGCCGCGGCGCTGTCGCCGTCGACTGAACCGAAGTTGCCCTGACCATCGACCAGCATGTAACGCATGGAGAAATCCTGCGCCATCCGGACAATGGTGTCATACACAGCGCTATCGCCGTGCGGGTGATATTTACCGATTACGTCACCGACCACACGGGCCGATTTTTTATAGGGCTTGTTCCAGTCGTTCCCCAACTCGTTCATAGCAAACAGAACGCGGCGGTGAACCGGTTTCAAGCCATCACGCACATCCGGCAGAGCTCGTCCTACGATCACGCTCATGGCGTAATCAAGATAGGAACTCTTGAGCTCTTCTTCGATGTTGACCGGCGTGATCTCTCTGGCCAGATCGCTCATAGAAAGCCTTAATCCCTAATTAGTTGTTCTTTGGCTTAAACAGCGCGACATGGTAACACACCAAGGCGGATTCCTTAAGCCACAAATCGGGCTGGTTTGACAAAGTCCGTCCGTTATAATGCCCGCCAGGACAATAGATTGCGTGCGAGTCACCCGCTCTGCGCGCCCTGCCACAGGATCTTCGATAAATGAACAGTGACGCCAATGTCGACCTTACCGAAATCGCCAAATTTGAAGCCATCGCCTCTCGCTGGTGGGACATGGAGGGCGAGTTCAAGCCTCTGCACCAGATCAATCCGGTGCGCCTTGACTGGATCACCAACAAGAGCGGCGGCCTGTTTGGCAAGCGCGTGCTCGACATCGGCTGCGGCGGCGGCATTCTCGCCGAGAGCATGGCCCGCCGTGGCGCCAAAGTGACCGGCATCGACATGGGTAAGGAGCCCCTTGGCGTCGCTCGCCTGCACGCTCTGGAGCAGGGTGTCGAGCTCGAGTACCGCCAGATCACTGCCGAAGCACACGCAGAAGAAGCACCCGGCCAGTATGACGTGGTCACCTGCATGGAGATGCTGGAGCACGTGCCGGATCCGGCCTCGGTGCTGCGCGCCATCGCGACCCTGGTGCGCCCGGGTGGCCGGGTGTTCGTCTCCACCATCAACCGCAACCCCAAATCCTATCTGATGATGATCCTCGGCGCCGAGTACCTGATGAAGATGGTGCCCAAGGGGACTCACGATCATAAAAAATTCATCATGCCCGCCGAACTCTGTCGCATGGGTGAAGCCGCGGGCCTGTTGGTGCGCGACATGAGCGGCGTCCACTATGCGCCGCTCTCCAACAGCTTCCGGCTCGGTCGCAACGTCGACGTCAACTATATGGTGGAGTTCATCCGCCCGGAGCACGGCTGATGAGCGCCTCTCACCCGCAGCCCCTTGGCTGTGTGCTGTTCGATCTGGACGGCACCCTGCTCGACACAGCCCCGGATCTGGGGGCCGCCGTCAACCATGTACTGATCAGCGAAGGCTTTGCGCCGCTCTCTGACGATATTATTCGTCAGACCACCTCCCACGGAGCGCTCGGGCTGCTGAAAGCGGGCCTCGGCGACGAACTGCTTGAGGAGCTGGGGGCCACCCGCCTGCGCAATGCCCTGCTCGACTACTACGCGGCCAATCTCTGCGTCGGTACCCGCCCCTATGAGGGAATGGTGGATCTTATCGAGTGGCTGGATGAAAAACAGCTCCCCTGGGGCATCGTCACCAACAAGCCGGGCTTTCTCACCGAGCCGCTGCTGGCAGCCCTGCCACAGCTCGCCAGTTGCGGCGTCACCGTCAGCGCTGACACCCTGCCGGTACGCAAGCCCGACCCCGCCCCCATGTTCTTCGCTTGTGAGAAGCTGGGGGTCGAGGCGGCTCACTGCCTCTATGTGGGGGATCATGTGCGGGATATCGAAGCAGGCCGCAATGCTGGCATGCGCACCGCGGTCGCTGGCTGGGGCTATCTCAATGATGAGGAAGATCCCGCACAGTGGGGCGCCGATCTGCACTTTGATACCGTGCAAGCCCTGCACCACTGGCTGCGCTATGAGTTGACGGCCAAAGCGTAACGCGCAGCCTTACCGGCTGATATGCGATAACGGGGCGAAGAGACTCTCCGCCCCTTGCATCTCTTCCTTTACGCTCCCGCGTCCTGCGCCACCATCACGCCTCTTATTCATGGATAATAAAGGCAGCTTTCTGCCTATTGGATACCCATTTGACAAGCTCGCAGCCGTCACAAAGCGGCCACAAACTACCGTCATCTGATGCAAAGCCCTTGCCACGCTGAGCCCGCGGCTGCGACAACTGGACAGCTTTTGACCCTTGTTGCATAAGGGATAATCAGCCGCCGTTTGCTAGTAAAAAGCCCCCCGTTTCGCAAGCAAAAAAAGTTATTTAAATTTTCCATCTTCGATCGGGAGACTTGCATTTAGCGGAGCGGACGAATGAAAACCCGCTCACTGTGAGCGGTCACTAACTGATGGGGCAAGACTCACAATTTATCCACAGCTCGTCACTTATCCACACATTGCAATGGCGGGCTGACCTCACTATCTTGTAGCTCGAACTTAAAATAACACTACATCTTGTGATTCATCGCACAATCTCTACCCAACTCCCGCACACCGCCGGAGCTTGGGTGGCGCCATTGTGCGATGGTTTTTCGGGAATCAACTGAAGGTCATCAGCCAATGAACTTGTTTGTGACGAAGCGTAACGGACACAAAGAACCCATCGATCTGGATAAAATTCACCGCGTGCTGGACTGGGCCGCCGAAGGGCTCGACAACGTGTCGGTCTCCCAGGTAGAGCTCAAATCCCACATCCAGTTCTATGACGGTATCCGTACCGCCGACATTCACGAAACCATCATCAAGGCGACGGCTGACCTCATCTCCGAGCAGACCCCGGACTACCAGTACATGGCAGCCCGTCTGGCCATCTTCCATCTGCGCAAGAAGGCTTACGGCCAGTTCGAACCGCCACACCTCTACCAGCACGTGGCTCGTCTGGTGGACATGGGCAAATACGACAAGCACCTGCTGGAAGACTACACCCAGGCCGAATTCGAAGAGCTGAACACCCATCTGGATCACTGGCGCGACATGGATTTCTCCTACGCGGCAGTCAAACAGCTGGAAGGCAAATATCTGGTCCAGAACCGCGTCACCGGCGAGATCTACGAGAGTCCGCAGTTCCTCTACATCCTGGTAGCGGCCTGCCTCTTCTCCAAGTATCCGAAAGATACCCGTCTGGACTACATCAAGCGCTTCTATGATGCGGTCTCGACCTTCAAGATCTCCCTGCCGACCCCAATCATGAGCGGCGTGCGCACCCCGACCCGTCAGTTCAGCTCCTGCGTACTGATCGAGTGCGATGACAGCCTGGACTCCATCAACGCCACCGCCAGCTCCATCGTGCGTTACGTTTCTCAGCGCGCCGGTATCGGCATCAACGCTGGGCGCATCCGCGGTCTGGGCAGCCCCATCCGTGGCGGCGAAGCGTTCCACACCGGTTGCATTCCTTTCTACAAATACTTCCAGACTGCCGTGAAGTGCTGCTCCCAAGGCGGCGTGCGCGGCGGTGCGGCTACCCTGTTTTACCCGCTGTGGCACACCGAAGTGGAAAGCCTGCTGGTGCTGAAGAACAACCGCGGCGTCGAAGAGAACCGTGTTCGTCACATGGACTACGGCGTGCAGATCAACAAGCTGATGTACCAGCGCCTCATCAAGGGTGGTGACATCACCCTGTTCTCCCCGTCCGATGCGCCGGGTCTGTACGATGCCTTCTTCGCCGATCAGGACAAGTTCGAAGAGCTCTACGTCAAGTACGAGCAGGATCCGGCCATTCGCAAGAAGACTCTGAAAGCGGTAGACCTCTTCTCCCTGATGATGCAGGAGCGTGCCGGTACAGGTCGCATCTACATCCAGAACGTCGATCACTGCAACACCCACAGCCCGTTCGACCCGAGCGTGGCGCCGGTACGCCAGTCCAACCTCTGCCTCGAAATTGCGCTGCCGACCAAGCCGCTCAACAATATCGACGACGAGAGTGGCGAAATCGCCCTGTGCACCCTCTCCGCCTTCAACCTCGGTGCCATCGAGAAGCTGGAAGATCTGGAAGAGATGGCCGATCTGGCCGTGCGTGCCCTCGACGCCCTGCTCGACTATCAGGACTACCCGATTGCCGCCGCCAAGAAGGGCAGCATGGGTCGTCGCACCCTGGGGATCGGCGTTATCAACTACGCCTACTACCTGGCCAAAAATGGTGCCCGTTACTCCGACGGCTCCGGTCTGGCCCTGACTCACCGTACCTTCGAGGCCATTCAGTACTATCTGCTGAAAGCCTCCGTGCAGCTTGCCCGCGAGTTCGGCCCCTGCCCGCTGTTTGGCGAGACCACCTATGCCCAGGGCATCCTGCCCATCGACACCTATAAGAAGGATCTGGATGCGCTGTGCAACGAGCCGCTGCATCTGGATTGGGAAAGTCTGCGTGAAGAGATCAAGTCCGTGGGCTTGCGCAACTCCACCCTGACCGCCCTGATGCCGAGCGAGACCTCCAGCCAGATCTCCAACGCCACCAACGGCATCGAGCCGCCGCGTGGTCTGGTGTCGGTCAAGGCCTCCAAAGACGGCATTCTCAAACAGGTGGTGCCCGAGTATGATCGCCTGAAAGATCAATACGAATTGCTCTGGAAGCAACCGAGCGTTGACGGCTACCTGCAGCTGGTCGGTATCATGCAGAAGTTTGTGGATCAGGCGATCTCCGCCAACACCAACTACGACCCTGCTCGTTTCGAAGGCAACAAGGTCCCGATGAAACAGCTGCTCAAGGACTTGCTGACCGCCTACAAATACGGCCTCAAGACCCTGTACTATCACAACACCCGTGATGGTGCAGACGATGCCCAGACCGATCTGCAAGATGACGGTTGCGCTGGCGGGGCTTGCAAAATCTAAGTCACGGCAAGAACTGATAACCGGGCGGGAGCATGAAGCTCCCGCTCTCCTGTTTTCTCTATTCACATATTCTGGTAACCATGGCCTATTCAACTTTCTGCCAAACCCAAAACGACCAGCTCAAAGAGCCGATGTTTTTTGGCCAATCGGTCAACGTAGCCCGTTATGATCAACAAAAGCACGAAGTGTTCGAGCGGCTGATCGAGAAACAGCTCTCCTTCTTCTGGCGCCCGGAAGAGGTGGATGTCTCCCGTGATCGCATCGACTATCAGGCCCTGCCGCCCCACGAGCAGCACATCTTCATCTCCAACCTGAAGTACCAGACCCTGCTGGACTCCATTCAGGGTCGCAGCCCCAACGTGGCCCTGCTGCCGCTGGTCTCCATTCCGGAGCTGGAAACCTGGATTGAGACCTGGGCCTTCTCGGAGACCATCCACTCTCGCTCCTACACCCATATCATCCGCAATATCGTCAACACCCCCGCCCAAGTGTTCGACGACATCGTGACCAACGAGCAGATCTTGAAGCGCGCCGGCTCCATCAGCCACTTCTACGACGACCTGATCGAAGCGACCGCCCTCTACAACCTGCATGGTGAAGGGACCCACACCGTCGCTGGCCGCGAGGTGACCATCACCTTGCGCGAGCTCAAGAAGAAGCTCTATCTCTGCCTGATGAGCGTCAACGCGCTGGAAGCAATTCGCTTCTACGTCAGCTTCGCCTGCTCCTTTGCCTTCGCCGAGCGCGAACTGATGGAAGGCAACGCCAAGATCATCAAGATGATCGCCCGCGACGAAGCGCTGCACCTCACCGGCACCCAACACATGCTGAACCTGATGCGCACCGGCCAGGATGACCCGGAGATGGCCGAGATCGCCGCCG
>NZ_QAJD01000136.1:25397-55366 GCF_003061465.1 Aeromonas sp. HMWF017 | reverse complement strand
AATGCGAACAGGCCTGCTTCGAGATCTTCAAAGAAGCGGCCATTCAGGAGAAAGAGTGGGCCGAGTACCTGTTCCAGGACGGCTCCATGATCGGCCTGAACAAGGACATCCTCTGCCAGTATGTGGAGTACATCACCAACCTGCGCATGAGCGCGGTCGGCCTGCAGCCAGCCTTTGCCGGCACCAAGCAAAACCCGATCCCCTGGATCAACACCTGGCTGTCATCCGACAACGTGCAGGTCGCCCCGCAAGAGGTAGAGGTCAGCTCCTATCTGGTCGGTCAGATCGACAGCGAAGTCAATGCCGACGACCTGGGTGATTTCGAGCTGTGAGTGACGCCACCAACACGCTGACCCCTGCCCCGCAAGCACCTGCCGAACAGCAGGCGGTCGTGGCACCACGGGTACATACCCGGGATGGTGCCGTGCTGCACGCCCATCCCGGCGAAAGCGTGTTGGAGACCCTGGAGCGCCACGGTCATCATGTGGAGTTCCAGTGTCGCAGCGGCTATTGCGGCGCCTGCCGCACTCCGCTGATGGCTGGCAAGGTGCACTACCCCAATGTGCCGCTGGCATTCGTCGCCCAAGGGGAGTGCCTCCCCTGCTGCTGCAAACCGGTCGGCGCTATCCGGCTGGATATCCAGAAGAGCTGACGCAGCCACCAGCTGCCACTCGCACAAAATAGAAAGCCGCCGGAGCAATCCGGCGGCTTTTTTGTCTCTTCATCTTTGCTCGGGTTTGCTCGGGCGCCCGATGACAGACGCCCAACCCCTCAGAGGATTACAACCAGGGGGCAGCGGTCGGCCCGTGGTGCAGGCCCAACTTCCAGACCCGGCCAAAGTGCTTGTAGTGACCGGCAGCGACACCGGCCTTCTCACCCATACCGTGGTAGAGATCGAGGTGCCCCTTCTTCACCGCCCCGCCCACATCCAGCGCAATCAACAGCCGCAGCTGGTGCTTGCCGGTCCAGTTGCCCTCTTTATCGAGCAAGGGAACTTCGGCGAGGATCGGGGTACCCATCGGCAGCAGGGTCTTGTCGGCAGCGACGGCCGCCAGCGGCAGCAGCGGGATACCGGCCGCACCGATCACATCATTGGTCGGGCGACGCTCGAAGAAGACATAGGAGGGGTTCTGCTCCACCAGCTCCTTGACGCTCTCCTCCGGTTGACGGTTGGCCCACTCCTTGATGGCCTTCATCGACATCTGCTCTTTGGGCACTTCACCGCGATCGATTAACACCCGGCCGATACTGACGTAACCGTGACCGTTCTTGCCGCTGTAGCCCAGATATTGCAGCCGATCGTCATCCCCGTAATGGACAAAGCCCGAGCCCTGCACATCCATCAGGAAGTTGTCGATAAGGGATTTGCTGTAACCCAGCTCCAGCCCACGGTTGGCCAGGGCCCCCTGATGGATCTCGGCCCGGGTCGGACAGCGACCGCCACATTTGGGCATGGCATAGATGGGATATTTGTACTTGGCATCCGGGCGGTGGCGCACTTCCAGCACCGGCGAGTAGTAACCGGTAAACAGCACGTTACCCATGCGATCGGCGCCGCCCAGCTGAGCCAGGCTGATACCATAACGGGTGATGTCGGCAGGATTGCCGCCGCCCGCCACCCAGCGGGAGAGCTGGTGATAGAGCTCGCCATAACGGCGGGTCATCTTGCCGGAGCGCTCCAATACCAGTCTGCTTTGCGGGCCAAACTTGCTGTAGTCGGCACGCGCACGGCTATTGACCCGCTCTACCCTCACCAGATCCTCTGGCAAGGTCCCGTCCAGATACTGCTTGCCCAGATTTTCCGGCACCTCGCAGTTAAGAAAGCATCTGTCGTCGGTCTGTTTTTTGGGCACTTCTGCTTTGTCAGAGTTGCCCGCACAACCGGCCAGTCCCAGCACTGCGGCGGTCAGCCAGTACGCGTGTTTGTTCATATGTCCTCATATAACGCCAAGAGCCATGCTCGGCGGGGAAGATGCCAAATTTGCAGGGGGAAAGCAAACGACATCAATCACTTGAAGCAGGATTTCTCCAAAGGGGATCCGCTGGGTTATAACAAGGTGACAGGATGTGCGAGGTGATGGATGGAACAGCTCGAAATCTTCCCGCTGCAGAGCCCCTGCATCGGGGTCTGCGAAGTGAACAACAAGGGCTACTGCAAGGGGTGCCTGCGCAATCGTGAAGAGCGTTTCAACTGGCTCACCATGACCTCTGCCCAGCAACAAGAGGTGATGCGCCTGTGCCGGGATCGCAAACGCCGGGTCGAGGCTGCCCGCCGCAAGGCTCGCGAAGGCGATCAACCCGAACCGATGCCGCAATCTGGCTGGGATTTCTAACCCGCTCTTAACATCCCTGCAAGCCATATTCTTGCGCTCACGAGACTCGACCTATCCAGCATTAAAAAAATGCCGCCCGATCTTTCGACCGGGCGACATTGTCATTGTGATGCGCGTTATGAGCGCGGCAGATCAACCAAACAGATGGTGGCTGACGATAAACAGGCCGCCGGAGAGCAGCATGGTCAACGGCAGGGTCAACACCCAGGCCATCAGGATGGTCTTGATGGTCTGGCTCTGCAGGCCGGATTTGTTGGCTACCATGGTACCCGCCACCGCAGAAGAGAGGATGTGGGTGGTGGACACCGGCATACCGGTCAGACTGGCAACCCCGATGGAAGTCGCTGCCGTGATCTGGGCCGCGATGCCCTGGCTATAGGTCATACCGGTGGAACCGATTTTTTCGCCCACGGTATGAACGATACGACGCCAGCCCACCATGGTGCCGCAACCGAGCGCCAGCGCGATGGAGACGATCACCCAGGTCGGTGCGTATTCAGCGGTAGCGGTCAGATCCTTGCGCCATTTGGCCAGATCGGTCAGCTCCTTGGCTGGCAGCGGCAGCTTGGCAGCCTTGCGGGCGGTGTCATCGATACAGAGCAGTAGACGACGCACTTCGCGGCGGTCGGTCAAGCTCATCTGATCATAAGTACGCACGGCACCCAGACGGGCATCCAGAGTAGCCATCGCCTGCAGCACGCCATCGGCGGAGCAGTGGGTCATCAGCTCTTCCTGAGCCGTTGCCGGTGCAGAGAAGTTGATGACGTCCGAGAGGGCAGACTGGTTGCGCTGGTAGATCTCCATGATGCGCTGGTTGGCATCCTGGGTCCGATCCAGGTCATAAGAGCGGCTGTTCATGTCCAACGCGAAATAGGCGGGCGCCATGCAGATCAGCACCAACATCACCAGACCGATGCCCTTCTGGCCATCGTTAGAGCCGTGCACGAAGCTGACGCCCATGGCCGAGGCCACCAGGGTCAGACGCGCCCAGAATGGCGGGTGTTTCTTGCCATCCACCAGCTGGCGCTCTTCCGGTGTTTTGTGGATCTTGTTGCTGGTCCAGATGCGCTTCATCGCCAGCAGCAGCAGCGCCGCGATGATGAAACCTATGGTGGGGGAGATGATGAGGGAAAGCATGATGTCGATCGCTTTGCCCACGTTGATCCCTTCTGTCACCGGTTTATGGGTGATCCAGGCATAGGCGCCGCCTACCCCCAGAATGGAACCGATCAAGGTATGTGAACTGGAGGCCGGGATCCCGAAGAACCAGGTGCCCAGGTTCCACACGATCGCGGAAAACAGCAAGGAGAAGACCATGATCAATCCTTGGGTGGAATCCATCCCAAGCAGCAGGTCGATGGGCAGCAGATGGACAATGGCATAGGCCACACCCAGTCCACCAAACATGACGCCGAAGAAGTTGAAGATCCCCGATGCGACGACCGCCAGGTGAGCTGGCATCGCCTTGGTATAGATAACCGTTGCTACCGCGTTGGCGGTATCGTGAAAGCCGTTGATAAATTCATAGGCAAGCACAAAAAAAACGGCCAATACCAAACCGATTGACCACCACAAACCCAAACCACTAAACATTTCAAACATAAAAAAAAGCCTGTTTATGAGTTGCGGCGGATTATGCCAGATGGCGGCCAACACCATAGCCACCATTGAAATATTTCAGCCATAAAAAAAAAGAGCTTTTTGGAAAAAAATATCCTAGAGCCAGTCTTCATGCGGCTTGCCACCGATTAATTAAAGCCACCAATGATTGCGGGAAAGGGCAGAAATAGCTGACAATTAAGCCAATAATTTCATTTTTATGACGTTTTTATGACAGAAAAACGGGCAAAAGTGGTGATAAAACGTCCCTGCCCCGCCAATCTCATCCGACCAGCACCATCAATCCCATATCCGTTTGATTCCAGATGCAAAAAGGGAGCACCTTGTGCTCCCTTGAATCGTTGCCGTGTTGCCAGTTATCAGTCCTGATTGATGCGACTGGCAACGGCGCCCTGTTGGCTCTTGTACTTGGCATTTTCCCGCTTGTTGTAGGGGCGGGCCGCGACGCCGGAGAGCATCTCGAAGTTCAAGGCGCCGATCTTCATCTTCGGACGCAGCGCCAGCGGCAGTTTACCGCCGTTGTAGAACTCCAGCACGATGCGACCGGACCAACCCGGATCGATCCGGTGCGCCGTCACGTGCACCATCAAACCCAGGCGCGCCAATGAAGAGCGGCCATCCAGCCAGCCGACGATATCGGCAGGCAGGGTGACGGATTCATAGGTCACTGCCAGCGCCAGCTGACCCGGGTGAAGGTAGAAGGCTTCGCCATCGGGGATGTGGATCTCGTCACTCATCACCCGATCGATGGCATCGGCCATCTCGCTGCTCGGGCCGCTCAAGTCGATATAGGGCGCGGTATGATCGCGAAACACCCGAAACTCGTTACCCAGCAGCACATCGACACTGACACCACTGATCCGCTCTACCCCGGGCCGTGGCTCAATGACGATCTTGCCTTCATCCAGATGGCGTTCAATATCGGTATCACACAGACGCATTGGGCAACTCTCCTGACAAATTGTGCTTTTAAAAAAGCCGGGCATCACCCGGCTTGTTTCATCTTAACCAATCAACATGTGGCGGATACGCGCTTTGAGCATGTCGATGGCGATGCGGTTCTTGCCACCACGGGGCACGATCACATCGGCATACTGTTTGGACGGCTCGATAAACTGCAGGAACATCGGACGCACCGTCTTCTGGTACTGCTTGAGCACGGAGTCCATGGTACGGCCCCGCTCCTGCACATCACGCACCAGACGGCGCAGCAGGCAGATATCGAGCGGGGTATCCATAAAGATGGAGGCATCCATCAGATCCCGCAGACGGCTGTCGGTCAGCAGCAGGATCCCTTCCAGAATGATCACCCGGCGCGGCGCAAACGGGGTCACTTCGCTCATCCGGGTGTGTTCGGTGTAGGAGTACTGGGGAATGGCAACTGCGTCACCTTTGACCAGCTGGCTCAGGTGCTGTACCAGCAAGTCGTGATCCAGCGCGTTGGGGTGGTCATAGTTGGTCTTGACCCGCTCTTCCATGGTCAGGTGGGTCTGATCACGGTAGTAGCAATCTTCGGTGATCACACCAATCTGACCTGCGCCCAGTTCGGCCACCAGCTCTTCATAAATGGTCTGGGCTATAAGACTTTTGCCAGACGCAGATGCGCCCGCAATACCGATGATCACACACGAATGTTGAGTATCAGACATGACAAATACCTAAAAGAGAAGAGCAGTGGGGATGGTTTAAACCGATCCATTATATAAAAAAGGGTGGGTCATGCCCACCCTCAATTCCCTTTCAAGTGACCGACCGCCGATTATTCATCCAGCGCCATGGCATAGAGGGGGGTCGCAATCGGTTTTGCGCTGAAAAAGAGTTCAGCCCCTACCCTGCGCGCCAGCTTCAAATAGGCCTGAGCCAGGCTCCCTTCCGGTGCGCCGAACACCGTCGGGCAGCCATCATCCATGTGTTGGCGGATGTCGATGTGCAGCGGCAACTGGCCAAGCAGCGCCACTTGATACTGCTCTGCCATCTTCTGACCGCCACCGGTACCGAACAGCGGCTCATGATGACCGCAGGCGCTACAGACGTGATAACTCATGTTCTCGATGATACCGAGCACCGGCACATTGACCTTGTTGAACATGGCGATCCCCTTGCGGGCATCGGCCAGCGCCACATCTTGCGGGGTTGTGACGATCACTGCCGCCGAAGTCGGCACCTGCTGGGCCATGGTGAGCTGGATATCGCCAGTGCCCGGCGGCATGTCTACCACCAGATAATCCACCTCGCCCCAGCGGGTCTCATGGAGGATCTGCGCCAGCGCCTTGCTCGCCATCGGGCCACGCCAGATGGTGGCATCCTGCTCGGAGACCAGATAGCCGATACTGTTGCTCTTGAGGCCGCAGGCCATCACCGGCTCCATCAGCTTGCCGTCATGGCTGACCGGGCGCTCCTTGAGGGTGCCCATCATGGTGGGAATGGAAGGGCCATAGATATCGGCATCGAGAATGGCGACCCGCGCCCCCTCTTTTTGCAGGGCCAGCGCCAGATTGACCGCGGTGGTGGATTTGCCTACCCCGCCCTTGCCGGAAGCAACCACGATGATGTTGCGAATGCCCTGCACGGCATTAAGGCCCTGCGCCCGCGGCATGCTGGCGACGTCAATCTCCAATGCCCAGTCAATACGGGCAGCACCGGTGGCGCTGCGCAGTCTGGCATCGTAGTTCTCTTTGAGCTGATCGAGCAGCGAAAGACCGGCAAACGGCAATACCAGCCGGATAGTGAGCCCCTGACCCTGATTGATCATCTCGCGAACGAATCCGGCATCAACCAGATCCTTGTGCCAGCCAGCTGGCTTAAATTCGGCGAGGATCTGTTTTACTGAATCAATCACCATTAACTCCTCATTATCTTGTCATTATCTTGAGGTGAACGGTTACCGCACACAAATCAGTGGCTTGCCTGCCATCGTAACAGCAGGTGCTGCCAAGGTTGGCACAGCCACAACCCTAGGCAGGCTACCCCCAATTCGGGTAACATGCACGGCACTCTATCATCCCAACAAGCACATCAAGAACGTAATATGGCAACTGATCCTCGTAAAATGCTGGTAACCTGCGCCCTCCCCTATGCCAATGGCTCCATCCATCTTGGCCACATGCTGGAACATATCCAGGCCGATATCTGGGTTCGTTATCAGCGAATGCGCGGTCATCAGGTGCACTTCATCTGTGCCGATGATGCCCACGGCACCCCGATCATGCTCAAGGCACAGCAGATGGGGATCACCCCGGAAGAGATGATTGCCGCTGTCTCCAAGGAGCACCAGGCTGATTTCGCCGGGTTCAACATCAGCTTTGACAACTATCACTCCACCCACAGCGACGAAAACCGCGAGCTGGCGGAGCTGATATATGGCCGCCTGAAAAATGGTGGCTTTATCAAGAGCCGCACCATCTCCCAGCTGTTCGATCCGGAAAAATCCATGTTCCTGCCGGACCGTTTCGTCAAGGGAACCTGCCCCAAGTGCAAGTCTCCGGAGCAGTATGGCGACAACTGCGACAGCTGCGGCGCCACCTACAGCCCGACTGAGCTGATAGATCCGAAATCTGCCGTCTCCGGCGCGACTCCGGTAATGAAGGACTCCGAGCACTTCTTCTTCGACCTGCCCCAGTTTGAAAAATGGCTCTCTGAGTGGGTGCGTGGCTCCGGCGCCATTCAGGAAGAGATGGCCAACAAGATGCAGGAGTGGTTCGAGAGCGGCCTGCAGCAGTGGGACATCACCCGTGACGCCCCCTACTTCGGTTTCGAAATTCCCGGCGCGCCGGGCAAGTACTTCTACGTCTGGCTGGATGCGCCCATCGGTTACATGGCCTCTTTCAAGAACCTGTGCAACAAGCGTGGCGACATCGACTTTGACAGCTACTGGAAAGCGGACTCCGATGCAGAGCTCTACCACTTCATCGGCAAGGACATCGCCTACTTCCACTGCCTGTTCTGGCCGTCCATGCTGGAAGGAGCCAACTTCCGCAAACCGACCAAGGTCAACGTACACGGCTATGTGACCGTCAACGGCGCCAAGATGTCCAAATCCAAGGGCACCTTTATCAAGGCATCCACCTACCTGAACCACCTGGATCCGGAGTGCCTGCGTTACTACTACGCTGCCAAGCTCAACAGCCGCATCGATGATCTGGACCTAAACCTCGAAGATTTCGTGCAGCGGGTCAACGCTGACGTGGTCAACAAGCTGGTCAACCTCGCCTCCCGCAACGCCGGCTTTATTGCCAAGCGCTTTGGCGGCAAGCTGGCAGCAACCTGCGCCGAGCCCGAGCTCTACGCCGAATTCGCCAATGCCCGTACCGCCATTGCCGAAGCCTATGAGAGCCGCGAGTTCAGCCGCGCCATCCGCGAGATCATGGCGCTGGCCGACAAGGCCAACCGCTATGTGGACGACAAGGCTCCTTGGGTTATCGCCAAGCAGGAAGGGGCAGATGCCGAGCTGCAAGCTGTCTGCTCTGTCGGCATCAACCTGTTCCGCGTGCTGATGGCCTACCTCAAGCCCGTCATGCCGCTGCTGGCCGAGCGTGCCGAAGCCTTCCTGGCCGAAACCCTCAGCTGGGATGGCATCGAGATGCCGCTGGTCGATCACACCGTTGCACCGTTCAAGGCCCTATTCTCCCGCATCGAGCCTGCGAAGATTGAAGCCATGATCGAGGCATCCAAGGAAGACCTGGCCAAAGAGCAGGCACCGAAAGTGAGCGGCCCGCTGGCTGATGACCCCATCAGCGAAACCATCACCTATGACGACTTCGCCAAGATTGACCTGCGCGTAGCGCTGATCAAGAAGGCCGAAGCGGTACCGGAAGCCGAGAAGCTGCTCAAGCTGCAACTGGATATCGGCGGCGAGACCCGTCAGGTGTTTGCCGGTATCAAGTCCGCCTACAACCCGGAAGATCTGGAAGGCAAGCTGACCGTGATGGTGGCCAACCTGGCCCCGCGCAAAATGCGTTTCGGCATGTCCGAAGGCATGGTGCTGGCCGCAGGCCCGGGCGGCAAGGATCTCTGGATCCTGGAGCCGCAGGAAGGCGCCCAGCCTGGTATGCGCGTCAAGTAAGCGTATCGCTGACTGCGACCACAGCCAGATAGAAGAAGAGAGGCCAAACGGCCTCTCTTTTTATGTCTCGCATTTGTAGCTTGGAGAATTTTTGTAGATGCTGGTCGTGGATAGCTGCCGCAGATTGCGGCCTCGGGGCTATCCACCACCGGGATTCGCGGGCGATACATTTTGTTCTGAATACCTGACTACCCGACTTGCCATGTCATCCACGTTGTGGCCTGCCTGCATCGCCAGTTTGAGCGCCACTAGCTCCGCCTGCTGGCAGTCCAGTTGACACAAACGGGCGGTGATCTTCCCCTTCAACTGCTGCCGCAGTTTCGTCTGCTTGCGGGTGTTCCCCTGCTCTGCTCTCAACCTCCGCCGCCATTGACGCCAATCCTGCAACTGGCCGAGTCGCTCCTGCCAGTGAGTCAGGGTGCTCAACCACCCCGGATCTCCACTCCCCCGATCCAGCAACAATTCCACGCCATAACGGGCCTGCTTGATCTCGAGGCGCAGCCGATGCCAGCGGCGCAACTGTTGCTGACGGGAGCTGGCAGATTTCCCAACGCAGGGAATAGGTTCATCGAGTGCGCTCTGCGCCTCATCAAGGCGCAGGGCCAGATGCTGCTGATAGAGCGATGCCAATGCCCGCGCATCCGGCACCTGCGCCACCGCTGCAAGCCAGCGGGCCAGTCGCCGCGACAACAGGGGCACGCGACAGGCCGATTTGTGGGTATTACCAGTGCTGGCAGGCGGCTTGCCAAAACGCTCGGCGTAGACCTGCGCATCCCGCAGCGCCGAGAGCCGCCCGACCGAGCGCAGCAGACGCCGCTCCAGCTCGGGATGATAGGTAAGTGGTCGCCACAGGGCGAGCAGCGCCAGCAAGCGGCGCGCCGCGATACGGTAGCCATGCACGGCCGGTTCGCTGGCCTCTTCGCGCACCGCTCGCGCCGCCTCCTGATAACGGGCGACCCAGCTTGTTGCCTGAGTCAGCAACAGACCTTCCTTGTCAGCGTCCATCTCGTCTCCGCCCCTTCAGTTGGTGTGAAAGCCCTGACCGGTGGGCGGCAGCGCCTCTTCATACTCCATCCGGGTCACTCTGGCGGTGCGCGGGCCATGCTCCAACCAGCCCAGCATCATCTGTACCCCCTGCGCGGGGCCGCTGATGAGGATCTCCACCGAGCCATCCTCCAGGTTGTAGGCATGGCCCCGCAAACCCAGTTGCAGCGCCCGCTCGCGGGTGAAATAGCGAAATCCCACCCCCTGCACCTGCCCCCACACCCGAATGACAAACGATTGCTCTCCCATTTCTCACACCTTCTGCTTAAGAAAAAAATTCCCGAGACGATAATGTGCCCGACACTCTATCTCTGCAGGATGCAGCTCCATTATGAAAGAAGTTAAATTCCGGTGGGTTGACCGCTATCTCATTCACCTCACCATCAGTGAAAAATTCCATATCGCGTTCTGGTTACCTCTCTTCATCATCACCTTTCTCAGCTGGTATATGCTGGCGGCCAGCCATCAGCAGGAGATCTCCCTGCGGGTAGCGCAGTTGCAGCAACGGGTTGAGACCACGGCGCAGCTGGTCAGCCAGCAGCCCACTCTGGTGTTGCCTGCTGATCTGCGTCTGACCCGGCAAGGCAGCAGCGGGTTGCAGCAACAAGGAGAGCACTACCTCTTTAGCGCGCCAGCGGGTCAGGCAGGCTACGTCACCGGTGATCTCGATACCGGCAACCTCTCCATGTGGGAGGGTCAGGGCTCGACCCTGCTCCTGATCGGCGCGCTGGCCGCCCTGATGGCACTGGTGATCCACTACATGATGACCTTTGTCTCCGGAGCGCTTTACTCCACCAACAAGGCGCTGCAAACCGTGGCGGATGGGGATCTCACCTTCCGCCTCAACTTCTTTCCGGTGCGGGACGAGTTCTCCACCCTGGCGGGCAGCATCGACCGCTTTACCGACCGCCAGCACCAGATCGTCAAACTGGTGGAGGAGTCTGCCGAAGCGCTGACCATGGCCGCCGACGAGTTTCGTGACCATGCCCGCGAAGGCGAGACCATGGCGCGTTCACAGCGCCAGCACATGGATTCACTGGCCACCGCCATGGAGCAGATGTCAGCCGCCATTCGCGAAGTAGCGCGCAATGCCAACGACACCCTGCAACAAACCCGCCAGTCGAGCGAAGAGGCGGCCAATGGCGCCAACCGGGTAGCCCGCACCATAGAGGCGATCCGCACCCTGGCCGACGAGATTGGCAACGCCTCCGGCGCGGTCGAGCGGCTCACCCACAACGCCAACCGGATCAACGAGGTGGTCAACGTCATCAACGCCATCTCCCAGCAGACCAACTTGTTGGCCCTCAACGCCGCCATCGAAGCGGCCCGTGCCGGTGAGCAGGGTCGCGGCTTTGCGGTGGTGGCAGATGAAGTGCGTACTCTCGCCAGCCGTACCCAGCAGGCGACGGTGGAGATCCAGCAGATGATCGAAGAGCTGCAGACCGGTACCGGCGCGCTGAACGAGATCATGGAGAAAACCGTGGGGCGCGCCGCCAACAGCCAGCAGCTCATCAGCGAAGTGGGGCTCGATATCGAAAAGCTGAGCAACCACAGCGATGCGGTGCTAGAGATGAGCACCCAGATCGCCACCTCCAGCGAGGAGCAGAGCTCGGTCGCCGCCGAGATCACCCACAATCTGGATCAGGTACGCCATGAAGCGGCGCAGGTGGAAGAGTCCGCCAGCGCCTCGGTAGCCGGTACGCAGGGGCTTAAAGCCACCGCCAGCGAACTGGCCCAGGCACTCAAGGGGATCACTCTCTGACGCTGCCGAATAGCATCCGGCAACAAGAAGCAATAAGAAAAGAGGCCACCCATTGGGTGGCCTCTTTGTCTTTATGGATAGTGACCATGAATGATAGCGACCAATTGCTATGCCGGCTGGCAGTCCCGCTCAGGATTGCAGCAAACTCAGGGCCGCATTGGGGCGACTGTTTGCCTGACTCAAAATCGAAGCACTCGCCTGCTGCAAGATTTGGGTGCTGACCAAGCGCGCCGATTCCACAGCCATGTCGGCATCCCGGATCCTTGAGCGGGCAGCGCTGAGGTTCTCATTGGCATTGGCCAGATTGCGTACCCGTGAATCCAGCGCGTTGGCTTGGGCACCGAGCCGAGCGCGCTGAACACCCAGCTGTTTCATACCCACATCCAGAGTTTTGATGGCCCTGCTGGCGTTGTCTTCACTAAGAACATCAATATTATCAACGGTATATTTCTTCTTGTCCTCTTGATAAAAGCCAAGCGCATGCAAGCTGGATCCCTGCATATCAATATTGGAATACTTGTCGCCTGATGAGCGCAGCTCCATCTGACCGATATACGTCGTCGATGTAACATCGGGTAACAGAGAGCTCAGAGAGGAACTACTGATCACCGGAGGCGCCGGTGGTACTGGTTGCGGAGGGGGGGTTGTGCCATTGGCCAGCGCAAGGCTGTTGCCCTGAGCGCTATGCATGGTCAATGAATTGCTGGCGGGATTGCTGTTGTTGGAGGCACTCACATAAAAACCCAGACCTGCCGATTGCGCAGTACTGTTGATGCGTTGAACCACGGTTGCCATGATGGCTCTATTTTTTGCTGTCGGATTGACCGGATCCCATCCGGTCATATCAATGCCTGTGGTCAAATCCACAGAGTGACCCGCCACATCGATATAGGAGGGTAATGCGGATAAATCGACCGCGGAGGCGACAGAAAATGGCAGTTGTTGCGCTTGTACCGGCCCCTGATTATTGGGAAAGGTGGTGCCATTAATATCTGCCACGAACGCTTCCAGGGTTGAATAGTCCTTGTCAAAAGTGACGCCATTAAGGGTGATAGGCTGAGATGAAAGCTTGAGATCAGCAATGTCATACGCCCCTGGCTTGCTTCCTGCCGGACTGCGCGCTTGCCACTCCATCTCCCCCAGATTTTTGGTCTGGGCATTGAGATCGGTAATGACAGTATTCTGTCCTGCATAGGCACCGACCAAGAAGATACCTTCGTAACTCCCCGCCAGCAGGTCCTGTCCGGCAAACCGGGTACCTGTGGCAATCCGGTCCATCTCCAACTGCAGTTGCTTGAACTCAGCATTCAGGGCTACGCGATCCTCTGCCGTATTGGCACCGCTTCCCGACTGCAGTGCCAGGGTGCGCATCCGCTGCATCAGGTTCACCGACTCATCAAGCGCCCCATCGGCGACGTTGATCACCGAGATCCCATCATTGGCGTTGCGAATAGCGGTGTTGGTCCCGTTCACTTCACTGGTGAGGCGATTACTGATCTGCAAGCCTGCTGCATCATCAGCGGCACTGTTGATGCGCAAGCCGGATGAGAGTCGTCGATATACCGAATCCAGCGTGTTGGATGATTGACCAAGATGGCGAGAAGCATTGAGGGCAGAAATATTGGTAGCGATGGAGAGGAACATGGACAGCTCGATACAGGAAAGATTCAAAATGGTCTCCCCCACTATCGACATCATCAAATGACTCTTTAGCGAAAATCACTATAAAGTAAGGTTAAAACGCTTTATTGACTACATTGCGCACACATAGCGACCATCACTGAACAAAAAACAAGCACAACCAACTGTGGCATATAAGATAAACAGCGTGAAGCGCCAACATTGATATTCTGCAAATCTTGCATATGCAACACTCGGGCGTTGTCCAGATGTACAATTCGTCACTCTGCCATATACCAGCAAAGGCTGGCTTAGCCGCACTATTGCACATAGAATGTGGCCCCTTTTCTTTCTACCATCGGCAAACATCCATGAGCGCTTCCATCTATCTCGTCAAAGGCCGCGAAAAATCCCTGCTGCGTCGCCACCCCTGGATCTTCTCCAAGGGGATTGAGCGGGTTCAGGGCAACCCCATTGACGGCGATACCGTCGAGATCTATGCCAACGATGGCAAGTGGCTCGCCCGTGGCGCCTGGTCAGGAAGCTCCCAGATCCGTGCCCGGGTCTGGACCTTCGACAAGGATGAAACCGTCGATCTCGACTTCTTTATCCGTCGTCTCAAATATGCGCAGGAGTCTCGCGATCCGCTGATCAAGCGTCAGGGCCTCACTGGTTATCGCCTGTGCGCCGCCGAATCCGACGGCCTGCCGGGTCTGACCATCGACCGTTATGCCGATTTTCTGGTGTGCCAGATCCTCTCTGCCGGCGCTGAGTTCCAGCGTGAGCTGATAACGCAAGCGCTGCGTACCCTCTACCCCGAGTGCAGCATCTATGAGCGCTCCGACGTGGGAGTGCGCAAGAAGGAAGGGCTGAAAGAGCGCACCGGCGTCATCTATGGCGAGACCCCGAACGAACCGGTGGTCATCGAGGAGAATGGCGGCGTCAAGATCCTGGTGGATATTCGCAACGGCCACAAAACCGGTTTCTATCTGGATCAGCGTGACAACCGCCAGGCTGCCGCCAAGTACACCGAAGGCAAGCGGGTGCTCAACTGCTTCTGCTACACCGGTGGGTTTGGCGTCTATGCCCTCAAGGGCGGCGCCAAAGAGGTGGTCAACGTCGATCTCTCCCAGAATGCGCTGGATATCGCCCGCCAGAATGCCGAGCTGAACGGGCTGGATACCAGCAACACCCAATTCGTCCGTCACGACGTGTTCAAGCTGCTGCGTGAATATCGCGAGAAGGGCGAGAAGTTCGACGTCATCGTGCTGGATCCGCCCAAGTTCGCCGAGAGCAAGGCGCAGCTGTTGGGTGCCTGCCGCGGCTACAAGGACATCAACATGCTGGCGTTCCAGCTGCTGGCGCCGGGTGGCGTGCTGTTGACCTACTCCTGCTCCGGCCTGATGGAGCAGAGCCTGTTCCAGAAGATCGTTGCCGATGCGGCGCTCGATGCCGGTCGCGATGCCCAGATCCTGGAGCTGCTCTCCCAGGCCTCCGATCACCCCATCGGTACCGCCTATCCGGAAGGCTTCTACCTCAAGGGTCTGGTGGTACGCGCCCGCTGATCGGCAACCAACCTCCCCTTGTGATCAATCAGGCCCCTTGCGGGCCTGATTGTTTTGCTTTACGCCTATAGACCTGCACCTTGCTCCGTTGACCACCCTCTCTGCTTTATTGATGTTCTCTCTCCTCCTCTTTCCCTGCCTGCGTCCCACGTCTTTATCTGTTTAAATTTTTTTGCACAATAACTGCGCATTTATGATTTGAATCACACCCGTATGACTCTCTTTTCCGTAGTGTGATCCCGCCTGCGGCAGCCGAGCCGGGGCAACCGTCCCGTCAGGATTGATGGGCGGCACAACAACAAAATAGATGTCAGGCCAAGCTGAACATCACAAGGGATCCCGTTATGAATCAATCATTGCCGCTGTTAACGCCACTGCGGGGCATCGCTGCCCTGATGGTGGTGCTGTTCCATGCCCGCTTGCTGCTCTTTCCCCAATGGATGGAGTCGATCGCAGGCCACACCCAACTCATCGAGAATGGCTACCTCTGGGTCGACCTGTTCTTTATTTTGAGCGGCGTGGTGCTGGCCCATGTCTATGGGGAGGCCTTCACCCGCACACCCCGCACCGTGAGCTATGGCCGTTTTCTCTGGCTGCGGCTGACCCGCGTCTACCCCCTCTACCTGGTGACCCTGCTGTTGCTGGTTGGCTGGGAGCTTTACAAGGCGCAGCACGGGGTAGGCTTCTACGCTGGCCCCCTGTTCAAAATGTGGGAGTGGGAAGGGATGCCCCCCTTCGGCTCCCCCTTCACCCCGGCCGAGGCGCTGCCGAGCGCCTTCCTGCTGCTGCAGGTGGTGACCGATCACGGACTGACCTGGAACTTCGCCGCCTGGTCGCTCAGCGTGGAGTGGATCAGCTACCTGCTGTTCCCGCTGCTTATTCCCCTCGCAGTCACCCGCAGTCGCTGGAGCCATCTCGCCCTCCTGATGGCGCTGACGGTGCTGGCCTTTATCGTACACAGTCGCGGCACGCTGGATGTCACCAGCGGGGCACTGGCGGTGGGACGCGGGGTAAGTGAATTTGTGCTCGGCCTCTGGCTGCTGCCAAGGGTCAAGGCTGCGAAAGGCATGCCCATGATGAAGCGTGATCTGCCGCTGCTGATCGCCTTTGTGCTGCCCTTCGCGCTGATGCAGTTCACCATGACGCCGCAGCTGACACTGCTGCTGATCGGCTCCTACGTGCTGCTGATCTGGATTTCAGCCGTTCAGGGGGAGCGCCGGAGTCCGCTGCTGCGCCTTTTGGATAACCGCTTCACCAACTGGCTGGGGGATCTCTCCTACTCCATCTACCTGCTCCATGCGCTGGTACTGCTCACTGGCTGCGAGCTCATCCACTATCTGGCGCCGGGGCTCACCGAGTGGTGGTATGGCCAGACCAACCCGCTGTTGGGGGTAGTGGCAACCTTGCTGATGCTGGCAGTGCTGATCGGCCTCTCGGCGTTGAGCTACAACCTGCTGGAGCGACCACTACAACGGCGCCTGCGCCGCTGGGGCAAGTCACGGCAACCGGCGCTGGGGCAAGCCGGATAAGCTAATCTCGCCCTGTCTGGATGAGTTGACATTTTTATGCCAACTCATCCAGTACCAGTTCATCCAGATTGCTCATCACCCAGGCGCTCGGGTGCTGGCTAAATCCGAGCTTGGGGTAGTACGCCACCGCCTGCGGTGCGGCCAGCAGGATCAGCTTGCAGCCCGGCTGCAATTGCAAAAACGTCTCGCGAATAAGGGCTTTGCCAATCCCCTGCCCCTGCACCGACTCGGCCACCGCCAGATCCGAGAGATAGCAACAAAAATGAAAATCTGTCACCGAGCGGGCCACCCCGACCAGGGTCTCGCCCTGCCAGGCGGTGATCAGCAAATTGGCGTGCTCCAGCATGCCCTTCAGGGTAGCTGGATGCTCCAGCGGCCGTCTCGCCCCCAGCGAGGTCTGCGCCAACAACGCCGCAAACTGCGCCGTGGTGATGGGGTGGTTAACCAAAAATGTGGTGGTCACTAAGATCTCCTGTTGTAGATCGGCAGTTGCGTGCTGTTGGTCTCTTTGACGTTCTCTTTGCAGCATCTGTACTGTAATCATTCAGCCAGCGCCGGATCCAGACCGCTGACAGGCAAGTACGGGCAATTCCCTGCTGTTTATGTGAATTCCTGTTCGAACCCCAAGGGGCAAATGTGGCATAATGCCCCGTCCTGTGGCCCTTGGCGGGGCTGCGCTGGCGCACCTTGTCGCCCTTTTCTTCCCCGTCCGGCCTGGCGGTTCTTCATAACTGCCAGTCATCGCTGCCCCTGTCGGCACCGAGGCCACCCATATTTGCGGCTTCTTGTCATTCTCTCTACAAGGCCGCCCATTGACCAAGACGGCTCCACAGAGCCTCTGCTCTGTTTGCAAATAAAAGGGGTAAGTATGTCTTCCATTCGTCTGACCCAATACAGCCACGGCGCTGGCTGCGGCTGTAAAATCTCTCCCAAGGTACTCGACACCATCCTCAAGAGCCAGATCCCGGGCTTCAACGACCCGACCCTGATCGTTGGCAACAGCAGCAAAGATGACGCGGCCGTGGTCGATATCGGCAACGGTCAGGGCATTGTCTCCACCACCGACTTCTTCATGCCCATCGTCGATGACCCCTTCACCTTTGGCCGCATCGCCGCCACTAACGCCATCAGCGATATCTATGCCATGGGCGGCAAGCCCATCGTCGCCATCGCCATCCTCGGCTGGCCCATCAATACCCTGCCCGCCGAAGTGGCCCAGCAGGTGATCGACGGCGGCCGTCAGGTGTGCCACGAAGCGGGTATTTCGCTGGCCGGTGGCCACAGCATCGATGCCCCCGAGCCCATCTTCGGCCTCGCGGTAACCGGTATCGTGCCTCTGAATGCCATCAAGCAGAACGACACCGCCAAGGTGGGTGACACCCTTTATCTGACCAAGCCCCTCGGTATCGGCATCCTCACTACCGCCCAGAAGAAGGGCAAGCTCAAGCCCGAGCATGAGCAACTGGCCCCCAACGCCATGTGCACCCTCAACAAGATTGGCCAGCGCTTTGCCGAGCTGCCGGGTGTCCACGCCATGACCGACGTCACCGGCTTTGGTCTGGCGGGCCATCTGCTGGAGATGTGTGAAGGCTCTGGCGTCAGCGCCCGCCTCGACTTCAAGGCGCTGCCGCTGCTTGATGAGGTGGATTACTACCTCGCCGAGGGCTGCGTCCCGGGCGGTACCCTGCGCAATCACGACTCCTACGGCCACAAGCTCGATGCCATGGACGATCGCACCCGCAACATCATGTGCGACCCGCAAACCAGTGGCGGCCTGCTGGTCGCCGTGGGGAAAGAGAGCGAAGCCAAGCTGCTCGCCATCGCGCGCGAAGCTGGCCTTGCACTCTCACCCATCGGCCAGATCAAGCCCCTTGAGGGTTCCCGCTTTATCGAGATTGTCCAATGAGTGAATTGCCACTGGCCACGGACTACGCCCAACTCTTTTTGGACGATGTGCCGTTGATTGATGTGCGCGCCCCCATCGAGTTCAAGGAGGGGGCCTTCCCCTGCTCGACCAATCTGCCCTTGATGACAGACGATGAGCGCGCCCAGGTGGGGACCTGCTTCAAGAAGCAGGGTCAGACCGCCGCCATTGAGCTTGGACACAAGCTGGTGGGGGGAGCAGTACGTGCCGAGCGACTCGAAGGCTGGCTGGCGCAGTTGCGCCAGCAGCCCGATGCCGTGCTCTACTGCTTTCGCGGCGGCCTGCGCTCGCAAACCGTACAACAGTGGCTGGCTGATGCGGGGGTGACTCGCCCCCGCGTCGCCGGTGGCTACAAGGAGCTGCGCCGTTTTCTGATCGACACCCAGGACAAGGCCTCTGCCGAGTGTTACTGGAGCGTGCTGACCGGCATGACCGGCTCCGGCAAGACCCATATGCTCGATCAGGTGACCCAGGCGGTGGATTTGGAGGGGCACGCCCATCACAGGGGCTCGTCGTTTGGTCAGCTGCCCGGCGGCCAGCCCAGCAATATCAACTTTGAAAACAACCTCGCCATCGAACTGCTCAAGCGCCGCCATCGCGGCGAGCAGACCTTCGTGGTCGAGGACGAGAGCCGCCTGATCGGCCGCTGCTGCCTGCCCCTCTCCCTCCATGAGGCCATGAGTCAGGCACCGCTGGTGGTGGTGGATGTTCCGCAAATCGATCGGGCCGAGCAGATCCGCGAAGATTACGTGCACGATCTCTGGCTGCGCTATCAAGCCATGTATGGCCAGGAAGCCGGTTGGCCACTGTTTGCCGCCTACCTCACCGATGCGCTGGCCCGCCTCAAGCGCCGCCTCGGCGATCAGGCCCACCGCGAGCTGGATGCCCTGATGCAGACCGCCCTCACCGAGCAGGAAAAGAGCGGCGATACCGCGCTGCATCTGGCCTGGATCACGTTGCTGCTAACCCGCTACTACGACCCCATGTATCTCTATCAGCTTGGCAACAAGCAGGAGCGCATCGTGTTTCGCGGTGACAAGCAGGCCTGCCTCGACTATTTCGCCGAGCAGCATGCCAGCGCGCTGCTGACCCATCCCAAGAGAGGAACTCTATGTTGAAATTCGAGGTGATCCCGGTCACCCAGTTCGCCCAGAACTGCTCCCTCATCTGGTGTGACGAGACCCATCAGGCGGCCCTGATCGATCCGGGCGGCGAAGCGGACAAACTGCTGGCCGCCATCGCCAAGCGCGGCCTGACCCTGACCCACATCCTGCTGACCCACGGTCATCTGGATCATGTGGGTGCCGCCGCCGAGCTGCGGGAAAAAACCGGCGTCGCCATTACCGGCCCCCACAAGGAGGACGCCTTCTGGCTCGACATGCTGCCCCAGCAGAGCCAGATGTTCGGCTTCGCCCATGCCCCCGCCTTCACGCCGGATCGCTGGCTTGAGCAGGGTGACAAGGTGCAGCTTGGCCAGTGCGAGCTGGATGTCTACTTCTGCCCCGGCCACACCCCGGGCCATATCGTGCTGCTCTCCCAGGCCGAGCAGCTCGCCTGGGTCGGCGATGTGCTGTTTGCCGGCAGCATCGGCCGTACCGACTTCCCCCGAGGCGATCACGCGGCCCTGATTAAGTCGATCACCGAGACCCTGCTGCCGCTGGGTGACGAGATCGTCTTTATCCCGGGCCACGGCCCCAGCTCTACCTTCGGCCGCGAGAAGGTGAGCAACCCCTATCTGACCCAGCCTATCTGGTGATCAAAAAAGGCAGCGGTATTAGCCGCTGCCTTTTTGTTGTTCCATACCATCATCCGCCTAATACGCCCAAAAAACACAACATCACGCGTGGGCCATACGCTGATAGGCTTGCAACTCTTGATAGCCCCGATCTGTTGTCAGTTCGCGGTTGGCTGTCACGATCGCCTGCAAGCAGGCATCCAAGTGATGAGGCAACCAACGTTGCCCAGGTGCAATAACTTTAACCAACAATCGCAGTGCTGATTCAGGCTGTTGCTGGCACAATCCTGAATGATATAGCGCACTCACCACCCGATCAGGTGAATGCAGCGGCAATAACCAATCCTGCACCTTCGCCAGCACAGCTGTAAACTCCCCTCCCGCCGCAATAGCCATACGGCTCAGTTCTAGCGCCACCTCTGGCGTCGCCCCGGTTTTATCTTTAGGCCATATATGCTGCCAAAAGGGCAGCCCATAACGCTGCCAATAGATCTCTCGCTGCTCCCCTGCGCTATCAATGGCTAGGTAAAGCTTCTGTGCCACTAGGTGTAATTCTTCAGGTGGCAGCTGCGCGATCGCCGCTCGCATCTCTGCCTCTTGGTACCCTTCCGGTCTATCTAATGCGACATCGGTTAGGCAAGCCGCATATTGCAGGCGGCAAGCGCCAAGTTTGTAATAGTGAGTGGCACCCGCCAGAAACGGCGCTTTAATAGCAATCAGTAACGAAGGATGCAAACGTGGGGAGTGCAGAAAACCTTGCCACAATGCGCCCGCTTCTGGGGATCGTTCCCAATCAAACAGCGGCAATAGCCAGTGCTCAGTCCAAGAACGATCGATATGAAACAAGGTGGCCAAATAAGCGCCGAGTATCACTCGGCCATGGCGAAATGGCCCAGAGGTGGACTCGCATATCTCGGTGAACAGGGACCGAATATCACTGGGCAGCAGCCCATCATCTGCTGGCTGTCGCCTCAGCCACACGTGGTACACGCACTCTGTGATGCGTCCAATCGGTTCATCGATCGCCTCGCTCAGCGCATCATCATGCTCCCCAACATCTGGGCTAAACTCCTTCACCTGGCTCGACTGCGGACCAAGGCGAATGATCCGCGCGCAAAGGGTTAGCAAAATCGCTTCGTGAGGACGACTCTTCTTGGTTGCTTTCACAACGAAAAATATCCAGTGACTCAGAGCCTCAATGATCTCTTTCACGACATCATCGGGCATCTGTCTAATCAGTCGGGCCACATATCGCCAAGAGCGGGTAGCCATTGCACGTTCATGCCAACTCGCCAATGCTTGCGACCAACGCTCCGTTGGCCATTGCCCCTCTCTGGCAAGTGCCAATAACGCGCAAAAACTCAACGAGAACCGCTGGCGGCAGAGTTCGCGCCAATTATCACCATGGCTCTGATACGCATCATGTTTAGACGTGGGCTGTTGCAGCCATGACATCAGTTGACGACGTCGATTGGGCGCTTGTTCGCTATGTCTGCCATACAACCTGTCAGAAACTGGAACGTTATTTAGCCAGTGAGGGAACTCTTCATATTGATTATCCGCACATCGCCATGTGGGATGTTGCGCAGCTAACTCATTCAAGCGAGCTTGCGCCGCCAGACCCAAAACAAGTCCTGCGTGGTGTAACTTGGCTAAACGCAACCACCTTGCCTCTGACTCATTATCTGGCCCATTTGGCTGTGTGGATAGATCTGCGGGACCAGCCAATATCGCCGACTCCAACCTTGCTTGCGCGTCGGCATAATCTGCCAGCCTCACCCCCTGTTTTGCCAGCAGCCGACATACTTCACGCCTTAGCTCCTCTGACCATAACCAGCGCCCATTATCTGCCAACAACCACCCGACCCAAACTGTGGGCACAATCGTGCCCTCGTGGCTGGCGGCAAATAACGCAAGGCGTTTGAACACAGGATAAGGCATCGCAAACCACGCTTGCGCAATACCAGCTGCCCGCAAAGAATCTGCGGTTAGAACACCTAACCATGCGTCCCGTAGCAGTTCGATGAGGGTCGCCCACTCGTACAGCCCGTGATTTTGCGGATGCGCAGCAATGGAGGGCAGCGCAAACTCGGAACGAGCATAGTATTCATCAGCCTCCCCGATTTCATGCAACAAATCCAAGGCATCCTGCAACAACCCTTGAAACTCATCGAGCAGCTGCGGCAGCGCCGCTACCCAGCGCTCATTGGCAACATGGTGTAAGAGCGAACTAACCTGCTCGGTCGCCAGCGCCAACTCGCTATTAAGGAATCGCTTTAAGCGCTTTGGCATGTCAGCATGCTCACGCTGATCCATAAAGGTTGGGGGTTGCCTCACCATCAGCGTGGGCGCCAACAGTTGGCGCAGCCTCAAACGCTGGGTGGCCGTCGGTGGCTCAAAGGTCAATTGATCAATCCAGTGGGTCAAGGTGCGTTCTACCACTGGTGATACTGAAGAGGATGTTAACCGCCCTGCGAGCAACAACTGCCACAAAGTACGCATCATGGGCCGTGGGATAGCCTTGGGGGAATCTTTGCGAATGAGCGCTAACGCCGACTTGCTCCCCTCTCGATCCAACCTAGCCAAGTAATCTAACTGCCACTCAATCTGCTGCTGCCACGTGCCATGGAGCGGCCCCCCTTGCTCGATAATCCACAGCAATAAGTCGGGATCATCGAGATAGCGAACTAGCCAGCTTGCCAACTGGAACATCAGCTTATCCCACTGTCCTTGATCGTGATGGCTGCATGCTAACTGCATCTTGGCAGCAAGCTGATAGGGCGCTGGGCGGCTAAGCAGGCTAAAGGGCGCGATATGATTTGTCATTTGATGGGGCGTGGCCTGCCCCCCGAAGCGGGAAAGATCTGCATGGCCAAAACAGGGCTCAGCCAAAGCGGGTAGCCATGCCAATGAAGGTGCTGGCGTAAACTCAGCAAAGCGTTTGGCCGGTAATCCCGAGGGGTCAGATAACGCCCAGCGCATTCGCCCGGCAAAGTCGTTCTGTGGCGAGCTGTCGTTGGGCTGCTGATCGGCATAACGAGCAACGATCTGTTCCTTGCCCATAACCCCATCGCTATATATTGATGCCCATTCATGCAAAGTCTGATGCAAATTGTGATGATCTTTTGCATCGTTATACATAATGGGAACGACGTGTTTTTCTTGCCATTTTTGCTTCGTGCTCTCCAATTCACCGTCTTTATAAGATGCAAAAGCAAAAACCTGCTGCTTACCATCCAATGCATGGGCCGCCGTCATATATCTCAGTACAGGGTCGTCAATGCTGTAACCCACAAAACAGAGTGTGTAATCTCTGAATAGGCCAGCGACAAACCGAGCGGCCCAACCTTCAGTAAGATATGCCTGTCCAAAATCGCCATCAGACAAAATCAGTTGATCCAAGTCCTCTTCACTTGGGTGATCGGGCATGCGGCCATGTAGATGTACGATCCCACTCCAACGGGATCGGGAGGGTGGGGCCTGATGAATGGTTATCGGGGATTTCCCCGCCTTTTCAAACAAGGTATCGAAGTTAGTGGTAACGAGTTTCAGGTTATCTTTTTTATCCTTGCCAAGAGTCAGCAAAGCAAGATGAGTAGTGAGAGCTCGTGGCTTTGATAAATCAGCAGTTAGGCAGGATGGTAAACCACGACGTACCGCAGCTCTCCCGCCTTGAATGCGCTTCTCAAAATGTCCGATTGCGCGATCAAGCCCGCCCTGTTTGACCATGTCTTGCTCAGACTTATCTAATGGCTCACCTGCATGCTTTGACATCCTAATAACGAGCTCACTGAATCCAGGCAAATCCGCTGGATAGGAAATGCCCGCCCCACAAAAAAACAACACACGTCCCTCTTCATGGGCATGCAGCAGCTCGTTAGGGATATCTGGGCCATTGGGGATAAATTGCATTTTCCTGTTTCCTATCCAGTAGATACGGTGGCTTGACTGGAATATGGTACCGCAACTCCCCCCGCGATCGGCGAGCCCATTCCTACCTTTCGCCCAATAAAAATCCCCACCCAAGGGTGAGGATTGCTTCATAGGTGCAACAATCTGGTGGCTTATTGTGCCAGCAGGTGACCGACCAGCTCATGACGCCACCCTTGCAGCAGCATCGGCTTGTCGCTGCGGGCCCGCTCTTCGTCGTTCATCCGCCAGCTCCAGGTGAAGTACTGGTGAATGATCTTCTTGCTGGCAATCAGCTCGGGCGGAATATTGCTCGCCTTGGCCTTCTCTTCCACCATGGCCTTGATGCGCTTGAGCTCGGCCTTGTACTGGGGAAAGTCCACCAGCCGGCGAATGGGCTCGGGCCAGCTATCCGGCTCGCTCTGCTGCGCCTTGGCGACGATATCGAGCATCCGCTTGCCGTGGATCTTGATCTCGATGGGCGATAGGCCGAGCTCGTTGAGATCCCGCAGGGAGGCTGGACGACGCTCCGCCACCTTGAACAGGTGCAACTCTTTGACCACGAAGTTCAGAGCCAAATCGCGGCGCACCGCCTCTTGCTGGCGCCAGGCGGCCAGCTCGCGCAGAATGGCGAGCTCGCGGCGACCCAGTTGCCAGGCGTTGACGATGTCAAGATATGCCTGACGGGGATCGCTACCCTGGGTCTTGCGGGCGGAGTGGTTCTGACACTCCTGCTCGAACCAGGCAAACTTGCCGCTTTCCCGCAGTTTGGCCATCACTTTCTCGTAGAGCGGCATCAGGTAGAAGACATCCGCCGCCGCGTATTCGAGCTGACGTGGCGTAAGCGGGCGGGCCAGCCAATCGGTGCGCGCCTGATCTTTTTCCAGCTCGACCCCGAGGAATTCATTCACCAGCGCGCCAAAGCCAACCGAAACGCCGTAACCGAGAAAGGCGGTAGCCAACTGGGTGTCGTGCATCTGGTTGGGCAGGTGGCCCGCCTGATGCTGGATAAGCTCCAGATCTTCGCCAGAGGCGTGCAGGATGGCGATCTGCCCTTCCCTGCCCAGTCGCAGCCAGAGGGCGGAGAGATCCAGCGTCAGCGGATCCAGCAGAGCCAGATGCTCGCCGTCATAGATCTGGAACAGGCCAAGCTGGGGGTAGTAGGTACGGGTGCGAACGAATTCAGTATCGATAGCCAGGGGAACGTCGGCCAGAGAAGCGAGATACTGCTCAAGTTCGTCTTGCTGAGTGATAAGTTGATAGTGCATCTGTGCCTGCGCGGTTGATCAGGGCCAAAAAGAAAAAACCGTGGGATGACCCACGGTTTTGCATAACGACGGTGCTGGTTTGCAGAGGCTTCTGCAGCCACAGTCCGGTTATTGCTTGGCAATCTCCTCGTCGCGCAGTACGCGGCGCAGGATCTTGCCCACATTGGTCTTGGGAAGTTCGTCACGAAATTCTACCAGTTTCGGCACCTTATAGGCAGTCAGATGTTTGCGGCAGTGGGCAATAATCTCGTCCTCCTGCAATTTTGCATCTTTCTTGACCACAAAGATCTTCACCAGCTCGCCGGAAACCTTGTGCGGCACACCGACAGCGGCCACTTCCAGCACTTTCGGGTGCAGGGCAACGACATCTTCGATCTCGTTCGGATAGACGTTGAAACCGGAGACCAGGATCATGTCCTTCTTGCGGTCAACGATCTTGAAGAAGCCCTGCTCGTCGCACACGGCGATATCACCGGTACAGAGCCAGCCATCCTGCATCACTTCGGCGGTCGCCTCGGGACGCTGCCAGTAGCCCACCATCACCTGCGGGCCGCGCACCTGCATTTCGCCCGGGGTGCCGAGGGCGTGGATCACCTGACCGTTGTCATCCACCAAGCGGATCTCGGTAGAGCAGACCGGCAGACCGATGGAACCGTTGTAATCGGTCAGATCGTAGGGGCAGACGCTCACCAGTGGTGAGCACTCGGTCAGGCCATAGCCTTCCAGCAGCGGGGTGTCGGTCAGTGTCTTCCACTTCTCCGCGACCGCGCGCTGCACCGCCATGCCGCCGCCGATGGTGAGCTTGAGCTTGTCAAAGGCGATCCCCTGAAACTCTTCATTGTTGACCAGCGCATTGAACAGGGTGTTGACCCCGGTAATGCAGGTAAAGGGGTACTTCTTGATCTCTTTTACAAAACCCGGGATGTCGCGCGGGTTACTGATCAGCAGGTTGTAACCGCCGATACGCATAAAGAGCAGGCAGTTCACGGTCAGGGCGAAGACGTGATAGAGCGGCAATGCGGTGACCACGAACTCCTTGCCGCGTTCCAGCATGGGGCCATAGACGCCGAGGCATTGCTCGACGTTGGCAATCATGTTGCGATGGGTCAGCATGGCCCCTTTGGAGAGGCCGGTGGTGCCACCGGTGTACTGCAGGAAGGCGAGATCGTCGTTGGTGATCTCCGGCTTGATGTACTGCAGGAAACGCCCCTTGGAGAGGGCCTGACGCATGGTGGTAGCGTGGGGCAGATTGTATTTCGGCACCAGCTTCTTGACGTACTTGACCACGAAGTTGACCAGGGTGCCCTTGGCCAGCCCCAGGTTGTCCCCCATCCGGGTCAGGATAACGTGCTTGATCGGGGTGTCATAGACCACCTTTTCCAGGGTATGGGCGAAGTTGGAGACGATGACGATGGCCTTGGCACCGGAGTCTTTGAGCTGGTGCTCCAGCTCACGCGGGGTATAGAGCGGGTTGACGTTGACCACTATCATGCCGGCGCGCAGGATGCCGAACACGGCGATGGGGTATTGCAGCAGGTTAGGCATCATCACCGCAACCCGATCCCCTTTCTCCAGCTTCAGCTCGTTTTGCAGGTAGGCAGCAAAGGCGCGGGACTGCTCTTCCAGCCGGCGGTAGGTGATGGTTTGGCCCATGTTGACGAAGGCGGGCTGATCGGCAAACTGGGTCACCGAGGATTCGAACATCTCGACCAGGGAGCTGTATTGGTCTGGATTGATCTCGGCGGGGACCCCTTCCGGATAACGTTTCAGCCAGACTTTTTCCACAAACTTCTCCTGCATAACTAGCACCTGTGCGCTCACTGTGTTGCCTCCGTCCCGGTTCACATCCATTTTAATCGGTTGTTTTAAGCTGATGCTCTAATGCCGCACATATTTACACAGCGCAACATCAATTAACAGCAAATTAACAACAGAAAAATGTGAGGGAGAAAACAAACCTGGAATTATTGAAAGCTGGCGATTCTACCGAACTTGACAAAACTTTACGATACAAACGGCCGTATCAACCGAATTTTCCATATGAAAATGGTGGTTTCCACCCAATATGACCCGTTCGATCTGCTGGAAGGCATCCTGACGGGCCTGCCATTGGGCTTCAAGCGCAGCAAAGCCCTGCTCCCCCTGAATCAACAGCACCGGACAGCGGATAGCCGCCATCAGTGCCCGGGCCTGTCCCTCGCTCATTCTAAGGGGCGAAAGATCCCGCAAACGGGGGTCACTGCGCCAGTACCAGCGCCCTGCCCTCATCTCAAGCTGCCGTTCACAGATAAGACGCGCCGCCTGCGGCGTGATATCCGCCACTTTGCAACGGGCGGCTACGGCTTCATCGATGGAAGCAAAGCCGTTGGCACTGCGCTCCCGGGTGCGGCTGCGGTTTAAAATTGCACGTCGCAGCTGGGCAGGTACCTCCTCATCGGGCTGGCTCAGCGGCCCCAGCCCCTCCAGCATGATCAACCGCTCCACCTGTTCGGGGAACACCCCGGCATAGGCGGAGGCGATCAACGCCCCGAGGGAGTGACCGAGCAGAGTGAAGCGCGACCACCCTGCCGCCTGCACGATCTGGTAGAGATCGTCCAGCCAGTCGACAAAGACATAGGGGGTGGTTTTGTGATCGGAGTGACCGTGTCCCGGCAGATCAATACAGATGAGATGAAAATCCCCCAGATGCGGCGCCAGCGGCAAGAAGCTGGCGCTATTGTCGAGCCAGCCATGCAGGGCAATCAGCAGGGGTTTGCCCTGCTGAGCCTGATCCGCGAGTTGATTCTCAAGCAGGGCCACCTGCCGACCATCTGCCAAGGTGAGCAGACGTTCGTGCAGAGTGCTTTTGATGCTGTTGATCATGGCAAGCCTTAGCGACGCAGCGGCCGTCTCGGCCAGAAGGGATCATAGAAGGGGTCGTAGAAGTAGGGGTCCATATAGCGCACCTCCACCTCCTTGACTGGCGGCCACAGCTTGCTGCCCGTCACATTGAGCACCGAGAAGCGGTACTTATGCTCGCCAATCTGGCTATCCACCGGTTGGCCTATGGTGCCAAGCACTGTCAGGCTGCGCCCCTTGGCGTAGAGGGTCGGATCGACAAAACCCTTCATGATGGCCAGAAAACGGCCCGGGCTCTGCTCGGTCTGCTCCGGCACGCCGTTGGATTTAAGCGGCAGATAGACTACTTCAATAACGCTCTGATCCGCCTTGTTGTGCACCGCCGAGATAACGCCGCTCCAGCGCGCCGGTTTGCCCTCCATTCCGCCAAGGGCGGGTTGATAGGCCACCAGCTGGTTTTCTGGCTCATAGGCCAGCTCCCTGGGGACCGAGCTGCAGGCCCCGAGCAGCAGAGCCAGCGCCCCGACCACCATCCCGCGTTTCATCATGTCGCTTCTGCTATTACGCATCATGTCACTCTCCTGTTGCCTGCGTGGCCCGTCGGGCCACCCGCTTTTATTGCAGCTGATGAGCGGCAAGAGCGACATGACGTCAGTGCTCCTGCCCTTATTCGCGACCCGGCAGTTTTTTCCAGGTCACCTTGTCACGCAAATAGACTGGCGTCGCCTGCTCCACAGGCACCGCCTCCCCCGCCAGCCAGGCAGCGCGGGCCAGCGGCAGCATGTCCTCTGCCGCCGGGAAGCGCACCTGACTCACCGCCAGCTCATCGGCCAGACCACTCAGGGTCTCGCCATAGGTTTCAAAACCGGTGCCGACGCAGGTCACAGGGCCCGCCAGCTTGCCACGGACGTCAACCAGTGCCGCGGGCTCGCTCACCACCTCGTCCCCCACCAGCTGCATGCGGCCATCAATCAGCTCATAGCGGCCGAAATAGACCTCGTTCATCCGCGCATCGATGGCGGTCAGCACCTGCTGGGCGCCATCCAGTCGATAGGCGCATTGCGCCATGGCGGCCAGGGTCGAGATGCCAATCAGCGGCACCCCCGCACCAAACGCCAGACCTTGCGCCACACTGATGCCGATCCGCACGCCGGTAAAGGAGCCCGGACCACGGCCGAACGCGATGGCATCGAGGTCACTCAAACTTATCCCGGCATCCTCTAACACAGCCTGAACCATGGGCAGGATTTTTCGGGTGTGATCCCGTGGCGCCTCCTCCCAGCGGGAGAACAGCTTGTCACCCACCAGCAAGGCGGCGGAACAGGCTTCGGTGGCGGTATCTACGGCCAGGATCTTCAACTCATTCATGCTTTCCAATCTCTATAAAATCAGTCAATTACATAACCGGCAAGCGAGATATGCTCACCCGTTGTTCAAATCTGTTATCTGGCGGCACACTTATTCACCGCGTTCAGTTCGATCGAAAAAACTCCCCAGCGTTCCCAACTCCCGGGTGCGAGGGATGGCGGGCAGACTCTTGATAAAGGTGGCACCGTAAGGTTTGTTGACCATGCGTGGATCACAGATCACCAGCACCCCGTGATCACTGCGATCACGAATAAGCCGCCCCACCCCCTGCTTAAGGGCAATCACCGCCTTGGGCAACTGCAACTCGGCGAAGGGATCACCCCCCTTAAGCTTGCAATCATCCACCCGCGCCTTGAGCAGCGGATCATCCGGGCTGGCAAACGGCAGTTTGT
>NZ_QAJD01000136.1:21009-25387 GCF_003061465.1 Aeromonas sp. HMWF017 | reverse complement strand
TCTCGACAAACTCCTTGAGCAGCCGCTGCTTGTTGTCCTCCCCCTGCAGCAAGACGGTACGGCCAATCTCCCGGCGCAGCACCTCGGCCACCTGACGCATCACCTGATGGCTGGTGCAGAGGAAGAAACAGCCCCCCGGCGTCTTGTTGATAAGCGGGATCATCAGATTGGCCAACTGCTCGCCACGACCAAAGGCGTTGGGCTCCGGCAGATAGCGGGGCACACAGAGCCGCGCCTGCTCGCCATAGTCGAACGGACTGTCGAGGATCAGCTCAGCGCTGCCCGCCAGCCCCAGCTCGGCTTTGAAGTGATCAAACCGCATATCCACCGTCAGGGTGGCGGAGGTGAAGACCCAGGCCACTTCCGGTCTTTGCACCTCGGCACTGAATCGCTCGGCCACCGATAGCGGCGTCAGATTAAGGGTGAAATGAAGCCGTGAGCAGTCGTACCAGTAGGAGAAACCGGTCTGGTTGACCACCAGCACTTCACCCAAGCGGGTGCGCAATTCACTGATGCGCTCGAAGGTGTGATCCAGCTGCTCGCCACGGCCAAGAGCCAGTTTCAGCACCTCGTAGCAGAGCCCGATGGCATCGTTAAGACGAGCCAAAGCCTGTCCCCAAAGTGGCTGGCGCAGCATGTCGCGGGTATTGCCGCGACCGCCATCCACTCCGAAGGCGAGCCGCAGATCCTGGCTGGCGATGGCAAGCCTGTCCGCCGCCTTGCCAAGCTGGGCCATGTCGTGGGCCTCGGCCCGATAGGCCAGCTGGATATCCTGCGCCAGATCCTGAATCGTTCGGCTGCCCACCGACTTGCCGAAGTAGTTGGTGGCGATCTCCGGCAGCTGGTGTGCCTCGTCAAACACATAGACTTGCGCCTCCGGCACCAACTCGCCAAATCCGGTGTCTTTCACCGCCATATCGGCGAAGAAGAGGTGGTGGTTGATCACCACCACCTGGGCATCCATGGCACGGCGGCGAGCCACCACCAGATGGCAGTCGTCGTAATAGGGGCAGTCGCGACCGAGGCAATTTTCATTGGTGCTGGTGACGTGCGCGAGGATCTCGGCGTTCTCCTGCAGCCCCGGAATATCCCCCACGTCGCCGTTGTCGGTGGCGGTGGACCAGGACTTCACCTTGACCAGGTCATTGAGCACTTCCGGCTTTTGCAGGTGGGATTCGCTTAACAGCCGGTTCATCCGCTCGATGCACAGATAGTTGCTGCGCCCCTTGAGCAGGGCCACCGGCGGGGTGTAGGAGAGCGCCCCCGTGATGGTGGGGAGATCCCGGTAGAAAAGCTGCTCCTGCAGGTTCTTGGAGCCGGTGCTGATCACCACCCGTTTGCCGGATTCCAGCGCCGGCACCAGGTAGGCGTAGGTCTTGCCGGTACCGGTGCCCGCCTCCACCAGCAAGCGACCATGCTCCTTGATGGCACGCGCCACCGCTTCGGCCATCTCCAGTTGGGGAGCGCGGGCTTTGAAACCGTCGATATGGCTGGCCAGAGGGCCATCTGGCTTGAACAGGGTCTGGATGGTCAAAAGGGCGTCCCGCAGCAAAAGCGGCCATTATGCCAAAAGCGCGGCAAAAGCGGGACAGATAATCTGCCTAGACGAACAGATCGATCTGATGCTCGGGGTCCGGCTTGTGATCACCCTCCTCCGCCTTGGGCTGATCACGTTTGGCTGGCGTGCTATACGCCTGCTGGCGCTGCTGGGAGTCACTGTTGTCAGTGCTGGTCTTGCGCAGCTGGTGCTTTTTGCTGATCTGATTCACTTCCCGCTTGATCTCTTCGCTGCCGGGCGCAGCAGGCGCCCGGGGCAAAATGGGAAACAACAGGTCCTGGCTGGGCATGATGGCGACTCCTGCAGGGGTTATTGTCTAGTTATCGACCAGAAAACCGTTTTCGCCACTTTAATCGATCAAATCACAATTTCGGGTTGCATTTTCTGTCAAGGCAGGTAGTTTAAATCAGGCGTCAATTACGACATCTTATTTTGTAAAGGATTGATTACATGAAGTTCGCCACCCTGAAGACTCACCACCATCATCATCCCGACTAGTCTTTCAGGAGGTTGACTGCTGGAAGACACTTAACTGGTGACTTCCAAAAGGACCGCAAGATTCATAAACCCTCGGAAGCACCCACTTCCGAGGGTTTTTTCGTTTTTGACTAGAAGGAAATCGAGCAAATGGAAACACAACGTCTGCGTATCGCCATGCAAAAGTCCGGTCGTCTGAGCCAGGACTCCCAAGCCCTGTTCAAGAGCTGCGGCCTGAAAATCAACCTGCGCGAGCAGCGCCTTATCGCCCATGTCGAGAACATGCCCATCGATATCCTGCGGGTGCGTGATGATGACATCCCGGGTCTGGTGATGGAAGGGGTGGTCGACCTTGGCATCATCGGCGAAAACGTGCTGGAAGAGGTGCAGCTTATTCGCGCCTCACAGGGCCTGCCATTCGAGGTCAAAACCCTCAAGCAGCTGGACTTTGGTGGCTGCCGCCTCTCGCTGGCGGTGCCGGAAGATGTGACCTACACAGGGCCAGAGAGCCTGGCCGGCAAGCGCATCGCCACCTCCTACCCCGGGCTGCTCAAGCGCTTCTTTGACGAAAAGGGGCTCGGCTTCAAGAGCGTGATGCTGGGCGGCTCGGTGGAAGTGGCACCCCGTGCGGGTCTGGCCGATGCCATCTGCGATCTGGTCTCCACCGGCGCGACCCTGGAAGCCAATGGCCTCAAAGAGGTAGAGGTGATCTACCGCTCCAAGGCGGTACTGGTACAGGCCCCCAACCCCTTGTCCGATGCCAAGCAGAAGCTCATCGACAAATTGCTGCCCCGCATTCAGGGGATGCAGCAGGCCCGCGAGAGCAAATACATCATGCTGCACGCCCCCAAAGACAAGCTCGATGCCATCACCGATCTGCTGCCGGGTGCCGAGCGCCCCACCATCATGCAGCTGGCCGGTGACACCAATCAGGTGGCCCTGCACGTCGTCTCCAGCGAGACCCTGTTCTGGGAGACCATGGAGCAGCTCAAGGCCCTCGGTGCCAGCTCCATTCTGGTGCTGCCCATCGAAAAAATGATGGAATAAGGAAGGGACATCATGCAGACCCTGATCTGGAAGACCCTCTCCCCTGTCCAGCAGGCCGACGTGCTGACTCGGCCGGCCTTGAGTGACGAGGCCGATATCGGCGCCGTGGTCAAAGAGATCATCGCCGCGGTGCGTAGCCGGGGCGATGAGGCCCTGCGCGAGCTGAGCCAGCGCTTCGAGCGCGCCCCCCGTGAGCAGCTGCGCGTTAGCGAGGTAGAGATTGAAGCCGCCTGCGCGCGGCTGGATAACGACATCAAATGCGCCATCAAAGCGGCCATTGCCAATATTCGCACCTTCCACGCCGCACAAGTGCAACCTGTGGTACGAGTGGAGACCCAGCCCGGGGTGGTGTGCGAGCTGCGAACCCAGCCCATCAGCCGGGTCGGTCTCTATGTGCCGGGGGGCAGCGCACCGCTCCCCTCCACCGTGATGATGCTGGCCATTCCGGCTGCTATCGCCGGTTGCCGGGAAGTGGTGCTCTGCACCCCGTCCCCGGCCAGCGACGAGATCCTGTTTGCCGCCCGCGCCTGTGGGGTCGAGAAGGTGTTCGCTATCGGCGGCGCCCAGGCCATCGCCGCCATGGCTTACGGCACCGAGAGCATTCCCAAAGTGGACAAGATCTTCGGCCCGGGCAACGCCTATGTGACCGAAGCCAAGGGGCAGGTTTCCCGCGACTGGCGCGGCGCCGCCATCGACATGCCCGCCGGCCCCTCCGAGGTGCTGGTGATTGCCGACGAGAGCGCCAACCCGACCTTCGTGGCGGCGGATCTGCTCTCCCAGGCCGAGCATGGCCCAGACAGTCAGGTGGTGCTGGTAACCACCTCGCCACTGCTGGCCGATGCCATCGCAGGAGAAATCAAGAGCCAGCTGGCCAAGTTGAGCCGCCGCGATATCGCCGCGCAGGCGCTGGGCTCAAGTCTGGTGATCCTCTGTGACGATCTGGCCGAGGCGTGTGCCATCTCCAACGCCTACGCGCCGGAGCACCTGATTGTGCAGACCCGAGCCCCGCGCGATCTGCTGGACCTGCTTGAAAATGCCGGTTCCATCTTTCTGGGAGCATGGACACCGGAATCGGTCGGCGATTACGCCAGCGGCACCAATCACACACTGCCAACTTATGGCTATGCCCGCACCTGTTCCAGCCTTGGCCTCGCCGATTATCAGCGCCGCTATACGGTGCAGGAGCTGAGCGAGCGCGGCATTCAGGGCCTTGGCCCCATCGTCGAGCGCATCGCCCAGGCCGAAGGGCTCGATGGCCACAAAAATGCCGTCACCCTCAGGTTGAACGCCCTGGCC
>NZ_QAJD01000136.1:18225-20991 GCF_003061465.1 Aeromonas sp. HMWF017 | reverse complement strand
GTGCGGGCCCTCACTCCCTATCAGTCAGCCCGCCGCATCGGCGGCAAGGGCCACGTCTGGCTCAACGCCAACGAGGCGCCGCAGGCCTATCCCTTCACCATCGAGGGTAGCCGCCTCAACCGCTACCCCGAGTGCCAACCGACCGAGGTGGTGAACAGCTATGCCGCCTATGCCGGGGTTAATCCCGATCAGGTGCTGGTCAGCCGTGGCGCCGACGAGGCCATCGAGCTCTTGATCCGCACCTTCTGCGAAGCGGGTGAAGATCAGATCCTCATCTGCCCACCGACTTACGGCATGTACGCCATCAGTGCCGAGACCTGCGGCGTGGGGATTGTCGAGCAGCCGCTCACCATCCGCCGCCAGCCGGACTGGCCCGCCATCGCGGACCGTCTGTCTGATGTGAAGCTGGTGTTCCTCTGCTCCCCCAATAACCCCACCGGGGATCTGGTGGGGCGCGACGGCCTGATCGCCCTGCTGGAGAAGGCCCGGGATCGCGCCATCGTGGTGGTGGACGAGGCCTATATCGAGTTCTGCCCAGAGTCGTCCGTGGTAGACCTGCTGGCCCGCTTCCCCAATCTGGTGGTGACCCGCACCCTCTCCAAGGCTTTTGCGCTGGCGGGGATCCGCTGCGGCTTTACGCTGGCAAGCCCCGAGGTGATCGCCATGCTGGCCAAGGTGATCGCCCCCTATCCCATCCCCGAGCCCATCGCCCAGATCGCGGCGCAGGCCCTTTCCCCCATGGGACTGGAGCTGATACGCGAACGAGTGATAGAGCTCAACAAGCAAAAAGCCGCCTTCAAGGCCGCGCTCGGCGAACTTTCCTGCGTCAAAGAGGTGTTTGAGGACAAGGGCAACTTCGTGCTGGTGCGCTTTGTGGATGGCGCCACCGTCTTTGCCGCCATGAAGGCCGCCGGCATCATACTGCGGGATTTCTCCAGCAAACCGGGCTTGGACAACAGCATTCGCGTCACTATCGGCTATCAGGGCGAGATGGATGCCGTGCTGGCGGTATTGCGTGATCTGCCCTCTCCCACTTTGTAAGACAAGGATGTAGCGATGAAGACCCCGTTTTTGTTTATCGACCGCGACGGCACTTTGATTGAAGAGCCGGTGACCGACAAGCAGGTGGATAGCCTCGCCAAGCTGCGCTTCGAGCCCATGGTCATTCCGGTACTGCGCGAGCTGCAGGCCGCCGGTTACGTGCTGGTGATGGTGACCAATCAGGATGGGCTGGGCACCGCCAGCCTGCCGCTGGAGAACTTCCAGCCCCCCCACGACCTGATGATGCACCTGTTTGAATCGCAAGGGGTGAAGTGGGAGCAGGTGCTGATCTGCCCGCACTTCCCCACCGACGGCTGCAGTTGCCGCAAGCCCCACCTCGGGCTGGTGAAGGAGTATCTCGCCTCCGGTCGCATCGACTTTGCCAACTCCTTCGTGATTGGCGATCGCCAGACCGATCTGCAGCTTGCCGAGAATATGGGCATTGGCGGTATTCGCTACCACCCGCTGGATCACGACTGGCTCGCCATCCGTGATCAGCTACTGTCCAAGGGCCGCGCTGCCAAGGTGGAACGCTACACCAAGGAGACCCGCATTCAAGTGGCGGTGGACCTCGACCCTTCTGCCACAAACAAGAGCGGCGGCAACCAGATCGCCACCGGTATCGGCTTCTTTGATCACATGCTGGATCAAATTGCCACCCACGCCGGTTTCCAGCTCAAACTGAACGTCAGCGGCGATCTGCATATCGACGATCACCACACTGTGGAAGATGTTGGGCTGGCCCTCGGCCAGGCGCTGCGCCAAGCCCTTGGCAACAAACGCGGTATCGGCCGCTTCGGCTTCGTGCTGGCGATGGACGAGGTGCAGGCAGTGATCGATGCGCGTCCGCTGACCGAGCAGGAGGTGAGCACAGCGCTGGATCTCAGCGGTCGCCCCTACTTCGTATTCGACTGCCCGAGCGGTTTTGGCCGCGACAACGTGGGTGAGATGGCCACCGAGATGGTGCCCCACTTCTTCCGCTCGCTGTCGGATGCCATGGCCATCACCCTGCAGATGAAAGTGGGCAGCGGCAACACCCACCATCAGGTGGAGGCGCTGTTCAAAGGCTTTGGCCGCGCCCTGCGTCAGGCTATTCGGGTGGAAGGGAGTGACCTCCCCTCCAGCAAGGGAGTGCTGTGATGGATGTGAGCAAGCAGAAGCTGGTCATCATCGACACCGGCTGCGCGAATCTGGCCTCGGTCAGAATGGCGTTCGAACGCCTTGGCGTGCAGCCCTTGGTCTCCAGCCGGGCGGCAGATATCGAGCAGGCCGACAAGCTGATCCTGCCGGGCGTCGGCACCGCGGTGGCCGCCATGAAGAATCTCAACGAGCGGGGGCTGGTGCCCCTTATTCGCGCCGCCAAGCAACCGCTGCTGGGCTTTTGCCTCGGCATGCAGATGCTGGCGGAGGCCTCCGAAGAGAGCATGGGCACGCGAGGTTCGCCAGATACGCTTATCGACTGCCTCGGCATAGTACCGGGCAAGATCCGGCTGATGGAAGTCGGCAATCTGCGCCTGCCCCATATGGGCTGGAACCAGATTGAGCATGACGGGACCCATCCTCTGCTCAAAGGGATCCCGAGCGGCAGCTACTTCTACTTCGTCCACTCCTATGCACTGGAAGTGACCGGAGCGACGCTGGCGACCTGCGACTACGGCCAGCCGTTTACCGCCATCGTGGGCGGGGTTGCTGAACACAGCAACTTCTTTGGCGCCCAATTCCACC
>NZ_QAJD01000136.1:13671-18215 GCF_003061465.1 Aeromonas sp. HMWF017 | reverse complement strand
GGTAGTTCGCCTCTATCAGGGGGACTACGAGCAGAAGACCGAATACAGCAGCAGCCCGCAGGCTCGCTTCGATGAATATGTCTCCCAGGGGGCGGTGCAGCTCCATCTGGTGGATCTGGACGGTGCCAAGGATGCCAAGGCGCGCCAGCTGCCCCTGCTGACCCAACTGCTGTCGGCCACCGAAGCGCCGGTGCAGGTCGGCGGCGGCGTGCGCACGGAGCAGGATGTGGCAGATCTGCTGGCCGCCGGTGCCAGCCGGGTGGTGATCGGCTCCACCGCCGTCAAATCACCGGATCTGGTGGCGAGCTGGATGGAGAAATATGGCCCCGAGCAGATCGTGCTGGCGCTGGACGTCAATATCGATGCCCAAGGCAATCGCCATATCGCGGTGGCAGGCTGGCAGGAGAACAGCGGCGTGACCATCGAAGCGCTGATCGAGCGCTTCCTCCCCGCCGGGCTCAAGCATGTGCTCTGCACCGATATCAGCCGTGACGGCACCCTGGCTGGCACCAACATCGAGCTCTATCGGGATCTCTGCGCCCGCTACCCGAGCGTCGCCTTTCAAGCCTCCGGCGGCATTGGCGGCATCGCGGATATCGAGGCGCTCAAGGGCTCCGGCGTCAAGGGGATCATCCTTGGCCGCGCCCTGCTGGAAGGCAAGTTCTCGGTAGGTGACGCCATCGCTTGCTGGCAAGCTCCCGCTGCCGATACCACAGGAGGCAACTGATGCTGGCAAGACGCATTATCCCCTGCCTCGACGTGAAAGATGGCGTGGTGGTCAAAGGGGTGCAGTTTCGCAACCACGAGGTGATGGGCGGCATTGTCGAGCTGGCGCGCCGCTACGCCGAGGAAGGAGCCGACGAGCTGGTGTTCTATGACATCACCGCCTCCAGCGATGCGCGGGTGGTAGACAAGAGCTGGGTGAGCCGGGTAGCGGAGGTGATCGATATCCCCTTCTGCGTCGCCGGTGGCATCCGATGCGTGGAGGATGCCCGCCAGATCCTCGAATTTGGCGCCGACAAGGTCTCCATCAACTCTCCGGCCCTTGCCGACCCGGCTCTGATCAGCCGACTGGCCGAGCGCTTTGGCGTGCAGTGCGTGGTGGTGGGAATTGACTCCTACTTCGACGCCGAGACGGGCCACTATCAGGTCAAACAGTTTACCGGTGACGAGAGCCGCACCCGCACCACCGCCTGGCACACCCTCGACTGGGTGCAGGAGGTACAGAAACGCGGCGCGGGCGAAATTGTGCTGAACGTGATGAATCAGGACGGCATGCGCCAGGGTTATGATCTCGAGCAGCTCAAACTGGTGCGCAGCGTCTGCAAGGTACCGCTGATTGCCTCCGGCGGCGCCGGTACCATGGCGCACTTTCGCGATGCCTTTACCCTCGCCGATGTGGACGGGGCGCTGGCCGCCTCTGTGTTCCATAAGGGCCTTATCCCCATTCCCGAATTGAAACGCTGGCTGAAAACCGAAGGAGTCGCCATCCGTGAATAACTTCTCTGATAACACACAAACAACCGCCAGCGCGCGCCCCCTTGCCGAACTGCTCGACTGGGAAAAATGTGATGGCATGATCCCCGCCATCGTCCAGCATGCCGCCAGCGGCGAGGTGCTGATGCAGGGCTTTATGACCCGCGAAGCGCTGGAAAAGACCCAGACCACAGGTCAGGTCACCTTCTTTAGCCGCAGCAAGCAGCGGCTCTGGACCAAGGGTGAAAGCTCGGGCAATGTGCTCAACCTCGTGGCCATCAGCACCGACTGCGATCAGGACTCCCTGCTGATCGCCGCCAACCCCGTCGGCCCCACCTGCCACAAAGGGACAACCTCCTGCTTCCATGGTCACCCGCTGCCACCACTCGGGTTTCTGGCAGAACTGGAGCAGGTGCTGGCTTCTCGCAAAGGGGCCGATCCGGCCACCAGCTACACCGCCAGCCTCTACGGCAAAGGGACCAAGCGCATCGCCCAGAAGGTCGGTGAGGAAGGAGTTGAGGTGGCGCTGGCCGCCATGGCCAAGGATCGGGAGGAGCTCATCAACGAATCCGCCGATCTGCTCTACCACCTGACCGTGCTGCTGCAAAACGAGGGGTTGGGATTACAGGATGTCGTACAGCGGCTTTATGAGCGGCATAATAAATAAACTGATAATAAAGCCGGGTTATCCCGGCTTTATTTATTCAAGATGCACAGCCAACTCAACTAAATTTTTATACGTTGTTAAACGTCGCTCCAATAGAGACAACTCTTTTTCTGCCAAAAGTGCATTTTCATCTTCAGTTAAATCCCTCATACGCTTAGAACACTCTCTCGCCAATGAATTAAAGCTATATGAATATCTACCATCAGAACTCGGATTAACCATGTTGTCGTAAGACATAATCAAAACAGCCCTTAAAGATATACGATACTCAAAATCTCTAAATGGATTAAAAAACCTTTCATCATTAGAGGCATCGACATAATTACCTACAGCACTCCCAGCCTTTATAAAACACTGAAAGTATTGCTCTCCATACTCATTTGTAAGTGCATTAAACCCTTTCAGCTTAGGATGATTATCTGTCGTAGGCATTTTGCCATCCGCTACAGCCCGATAATCTTCATTATTTTTCTCGCATAGAGAGAACAGATAGACAAGAAAAATCAGATTTAATGTGCAGCCTTCGTAATTAATGATGGAAGCGATCGTTCTATCCAGCACTTGCTCTGTTTTCCTTAAGCTCAAAGAAAAATAATCACAGACTACTGTCAATATATTTACCAGTGCTTGGCTGTCAGTTATCTCTGGCCATACATTAACATGTTCAAGCTGCAATTTTTTATCTGATATTGCCTGCTGAATGAACTCCCGCCGAGAGATACTGCCTAACGTAAATCGCCTATGGAAAAATCGACCAAGATAGCTTTCTGCATCAAATCCTTCGCCATATATTACCTTTATGGCATGCTGCAACTGCTCGGTATCCGTTGCCAAGACAAAGACCACGCCGGGTATATCGAAAATATGTTTGATGGTTTCCAGCATCTCTACTGCATAAGAGGGACGACAACGATCCAGCTCATCAATAAAAATAAAAGCTGGGTAATTCAATTCACCTTCACTTAAACCAACAGCCCCTTCCACCCATTGCCTAATTTCTTGTTTAAGATACTGGATAGATTCATAACGCTCTTTGTGATTGCTACAAAGCGTATCAACCAGCTTATCTGCGTCTTCGCCTTCCACAGAAAAGTCACTATCTTCAAGCCCAGCTTTTTTAATGGCAGACTTGAGTACCAATTTCCCGCCCACCTTGAGCAACCCCAATAACTTGGACTTGATGCCATCAGGTATGGCAACCGTCTTTCCTGTAGCGTCTCTCAATTGCTCAATAATCGACGAAATCACCGTCAATAAGGGGTCATCGGAAAAGTCCTGCAGCCAGGCATCGATATAGACGGTGGGATAGTGCGCTTTCAACTCCATATACCAGCGCTTGATAAACCAGGTTTTCCCTGCCCCCCATTCGGCATTGAGGTTAAGCACATAGTTGCGCTGCTTGCCTTCGGCGGCGAGGTAGTTGGTCAGAAATTCGGCATAGCGGGCGCGATCCAGCCGATCGGCACTCAAACTCTCTTCGCTACCCGCAATAGCCCCCGGCCCGTCCCACTTGATTGCTGCATCCCATTCAAACGGTGCCACTGCCATCTCGAACCTCCCCATGTTGTGTTGCAGGGATGATATCAAGGGCATCGTGAAAATAGTTTGATTAAAGACCTGTTTGTTGCCCTTTCTGCCGCTCAGGTTGGCGTATTTGACTGCCGGTTAATTTCTCTGCTGCTGGCCCACGAAGCCGGGCCGATATGGGTGGGACAGTTATCTGAACAGCCACGGACTCAGTTGATTTCCTTTGACCACACCAACGATGACAATCGTGTGACATGGCGCAGAACCTGCGGAAATAAACGCGAAATATGGCCTGTTCAGTGCTTAATTTAAACAGTTGGTACATATCTTCGCGCGGTATACAACGACTCCATTGACCAAGGATGGTTAACCCCATGAAGGATGAACCCTTCTCCATTCGATTGCAGCATGAGCTGGATCACCTCAAAGCCATCTTTAACGAGACTGACGCCTACCTTTTTACCAAAGATTTGGCGGGCCGTTACACCTATGCCAATCAGGCGGTGCTGGATCTCTTTGGCTGTACCCTCGCCGAGTTGCAGGGGCAGGATGATCGTGCCTTTTTTGATCTCGAGTTCTCTGATGCCGTTAAGCGCAATGATCAACTGGTGCTGGAGCAGCAGCTCGCCCTCGCGCAGGAGGAGATCAACTACCTCAAAACCACCGGAGAAAAGCGCTTCTACTGGACAGTCAAAAAGCCCATGTATGACCGGGATGGCAACCTGATCGGCCTGTGCGGCATCTCAACCGATATCACCGAACACAAGCTGATCGAGGCCCGTCTGGCGGAGCAGCACCAGTTGCTGGAGATCATCCTCGCCAATGTCGATGCCCATATCTATATGAAAGACAGCCAGCACCGCTTTCTTTACGT
>NZ_QAJD01000136.1:11379-13661 GCF_003061465.1 Aeromonas sp. HMWF017 | reverse complement strand
CTGCCAGCGCCTGCCAGCTGTGGCGGCTGGATAACCGGGTATTCGAAACCGGCGAGCTGCAGGCTGGCGAAGAGACGCTGACCGATATCGAGGGCAATCAGCACTACTACTGGTCGGTCAAGGTGCCCTTTCTGCTGGGGGATGGCACCCCGACCCTGATCGGTATCTCCTCCGATATCACCGAACTGCACCAGCTCAAGGAGCAGTTGCATCAGCAGTCGATACGCGATGGCCTCACCGGCCTCTACAACCGCCGTTTCTTTTTCGAGATGTGCGAGAAGAACCTCAGTCTGGACATGCGCCACCACCTCACCTCGGTGCTGATGGTGCTGGATGTGGATCAGTTCAAGTGCATCAACGATCGCTTCGGCCATCCCCTAGGGGACAGGGCGCTGGTTCATTTGGGCAGGGTGATGCAATCGGTGCTGCGCAACGAAGATGTGCTGGCTCGTATCGGTGGCGACGAGTTCGCCATTTTACTGCCCAACACAACCCTCCAGGCAGCCGCATCACTGGCCGAACGGCTGCGCCTGCAGGTGATGCAAAACCCGCTCTCCCTGCCCGATGGGGATGAGCTGGTCATCACCATCAGTGCCGGACTGGTGGAAAATGGCGAGGGGGAGCTGATGGAGAGCCTCTACGCCCGCACCGATCAGATGCTCTATCAGGCCAAACAGACCGGCCGCAACTGTGTCGCGTGCAAGGCGCGATAGCTGGCTGGCCAGTCAGGCATTCCCATCTCCTTTTTTGCACTTATCCCGACTGCTTATCCACCCTATTGCAAGCTGCGCTCACTCACGCGCATGGGCGCCTATCCCAACTGCTTGCGCAATACAAACTTTTGCACCTTGCCGGTCGAGGTCTTGGGTAGCGGGGTGAAGATAATGCGCTTGGGGGCCTTGAAGTGGGCCATCTGCTCCCGGCAAAAAGCGATAAGCTCCGCCTGGGTGGTCTCTCGCCCCTCTTTCAATTTCACGAAGGCGCAGGGCACCTCCCCCCACTTCTCATCGGGCATGGCGATCACTGCCGCTTCGTCCACATCGGGATGGCGATAGAGCACATCTTCCACCTCCAGACTGGAGATGTTCTCGCCGCCGGAGATGATGATGTCCTTGGATCTGTCCTTGATCTCCACATAACCGTCCGGGTGCCACACCGCCAGATCGCCGCTGCGAAACCACCCCTCGGCCATCGCCTCGGCGCTGGCCGCCGGATTTTTCAGATAACCCTTCATCACCACGTTGCCGCGCAGCACTATCTCCCCCATGGACTTGCCATCTTTGGCTACCGGCTCGCCGGTGACCGGGTGGACCACCCGCATCTCCCCCTGCAGGGGTGATGCGACGCCCTGGCATGCCTTCAGACGCGACAACGTGGTGGCATCCTGCCCTTGCCAGCTGCGCTGCGGTTCGCACAACACGCAGGGGCCATAGGTTTCGGTGAGGCCGTAAACGTGGGTCACATTTATCCCCATCGCCTCCATGCCGGCGATCACGGTGGCGGGGGGCGCAGCCCCGGCGGTCATCACCTTGATGGGGTGATCCAGCCCCTGCTTGAGCGCCGGTTCGGCATTGTTGAGCATATTGAGCACGATGGGCGCTGCGCAAAAATGGCTCACCTTGTGCTCGTGCAGCGCGTCATAAATGGCGGCCGCCGGCACATGACGCAGACAGACGCTCACCCCGGCGGTAGCTGCCAGGGTCCAGGGGAAGCACCAGCCGTTGCAGTGAAACATCGGCAATGTCCAGAGATAGACGGGATGTTTGGGAAGCTCCCAGGAGAGCACATTGTTGATGGCGTTGAGGTGGGCACCGCGATGGTGATAGACCACCCCCTTGGGATTGCCGGTAGTGCCGGAGGTGTAGTTAAGGGAGATGGCCTGCCACTCATCCTCTGGCAGCCAGCCGGGTTCATCGCCGTGGCCGCTGGCAATAAATGCCTCATAAGTCAGTTCGCTGACAAGCGCCCCTTCCCGGTAGAGGGGATCGTCGATGGCGATGACCAGCGGTTGGCTCTCCAGCAGATCCAGCGCCTTGCGCACCACAGGGCCAAACTCCCTGTCCACCAGCACCACCTTGCTCTGGGCATGCTGGAAGATAAAAGCCATCGACTCGGCATCGAGCCGGGTGTTGATGGTGTTGAGCACGGCGCCGCTCATGGGCACCCCGAAGTGGGCTTCAAACATCGCCGGAATATTGGGGGCGACGATGGAGACGGTATCCCCCTCCCCGATGCCGCAAAGCCGCAGGGCCGAGGCAAACTGGCGGCAACGGCGGGCGGTC
>NZ_QAJD01000136.1:8223-11358 GCF_003061465.1 Aeromonas sp. HMWF017 | reverse complement strand
AGGGCCTCGAAATTGGCTGCGGTTTTGGCAAGGTCGCGCTCATAGATGTTCTGCTCTGTCATCGGATTCCTTCCTCACAGGTGGCACAAAACGGGCTGTTCCGGGATCATTCCGGGCTCAACAAGCGACATGGGCATCCTGCCCGTCGCAGGTCTCTTATGGGGATGACAGCCTAACAGTGAGCCTGCGGCGGCAGGTATTAGCAAAACGTCTTAGACAGGGGCAGCCTGCTGCCAACAGGGCCCCCTGTTTTCATTGCAAAAATATTTCGTTACGGGAAAGCGTGCCATTTTTTCACAGGCTGTTTTTGGCAAATAACGAAAAATGGCGATAATGGAATATTATTCCGCCAAAGCCTCTTTATATGTCATTTCATTCATTTCAGTACGCACTATTTTCATGACCTTTATTTAAGGCAAGCCACGTTAAACGAAATCTGAAATAGTTATTGAATAATAACTTTTATTTCATATCAGCTGTTAAATCCATGGAAAATAAATTCTGTGAGCCATCCCATAAAGCGAGCATGGCGCCATGTTCATCCAGCCACGCACGGGTTACGGTTACAACGTGAAACAATCTACCGGATGTTCAATATCAGGCCAGATTTCTCGCCAATCACTACGCAATCCACAGTGGGTTTGCGTACCTTGGATGTATGACGCAGAAACCCTATCGACCCGATATTCCGCCGAGCCCAAACCTGCTTTATCAAGGAGCATTTTATGTGTGCCGTGCCGAATACCACACCACGCAGACAATTCCCTACTGCATTTACCATTCTGTTTCTTATTATGTTGCTGGCCATTGCACTGACCTGGATAATTCCGGCGGGCGCCTATGCCAAACTCTCTTATAATCCAGCCAGTGAAAGCCTGATGGTCAATAGCCCACAGGGGGAAATAAGCCGACTTCCCGCAACCCAGGATGCCCTGGCAAAACTCAATATCAATATTGCGGTAGAGCAATTTACCAACGGCACCATCCGCAAGCCCATCGCCATTCCCGGCACCTATGCACGGCTGGAGCAAGCGCCCAAGGGGCTCGGTGACGTGGCAGTCAGCATGGTCAAGGGCACCATAGAGGGGGCGGATATCATCGTCTTTATTCTGGTGCTCGGGGGGCTGATCGGCGTCATCAACAAGACAGGTGCCTTCAGTGCAGGGCTGGTGGCGTTGTCGCGCAAGACCCGGGGCAACGAGTTCCTGTTTGTGGCGCTGGTCTGCTTCGTAATGGCGCTGGGAGGCACCACCTGCGGACTGGAGGAAGAGGCGGTCGCCTTCTACCCCATACTGGTGCCCATCTTTCTGGCGCTCGGCTATGACTCCATCGTCTGCGTAGGGGCCATCTTCCTCGCCGCCTCCATGGGCACCACCTTCTCCACCATCAATCCCTTCTCGGTGGTGATCGCCTCCAATGCCGCCGGCATTCCCTTTACCGAGGGGCTGATCTTTCGCGCCATTGGCTGTCTGGTGGGCACCCTAGTAGTGATCAGTTATCTCTACTGGTACTGCAAGAAGATCAAGGCCAACCCTGCCTTCTCCTACACCTATGAGGACAGAGAGAGTTTTCGCGCCCGTTTTCTCAAAGAGGGCTCTATGGACGAAGGGGTGCCCTTCACCCTGCGCCGCAAGATCATTCTGACCCTGTTTATCCTCGCCTTCCCGCTGATGGTGTGGGGCGTCTCCATGGCCGGTTGGTGGTTCCCGCAGATGGCGGCCTCCTTCCTGACCATCGCCATCATCATCATTTTTATCTCGGGCCTGAAAGAGAAAGAGGCGGTCGAAGCCTTCACTCAGGGGGCATCAGAACTGGTGGCCGTCTCCCTCATCATCGGACTGGCACGGGGGGTCAATCTGGTGCTGGATCAGGGGATGATCTCGGACACCATTCTGGCCTACGCCTCCGATCTGGTCTCCGGCATGCATGGCGCCGTGTTCGCGGTGGCGCAGATGCTGGTGTTCACCCTGCTGGGGCTGGTGGTGCCCTCCTCCTCGGGGCTCGCAGTGCTCTCCATGCCCATCATGGCGCCGCTGGCAGATACCGTGATGATCCCCCGCTATATCGTGGTGTCGGCCTACAACTGGGGCCAATACGCCATGCTGTTCCTAGCCCCCACCGGACTGGTGCTGGTCACCCTGCAGATGCTCGGCATCCAGTTCAACAAGTGGGTCAAGTTCGTGCTGCCCATGGTGGGCTTTGTGCTGGGATTTGGCGCCCTGATGCTGGTGGCGCAAGTGATGTTGGCCTGATGGGCCTTTGATAGATGAGTGACAACACCCCGTGCCTGGCGCGGGGTGTTCTTTTGTCAGCCTTAGTGGCGTACCCGCCCCTGCTGGCGGAAGCAGTAGAGCTTGAGGCTGATGTCGGCGATATCGGCAGGAAGCTCCTCTCCCTGCTCGGCAAGGGGCCGGTAGAGGGATGAGAGCAGACGTTCGGCCTGCTGCACCGTAATGATGTTGGCCTGGATGGCCGGGGTGATCCAGCTGGGTAACATTGACATATCTCCCCCTCGTTGATCCGGTGATCTCGGGTGAACCTCTTCATTTCAGGTCTTACGCAGTTGTCTGCCGACCCGCTCACCCTCTGCTTCACCCAATCAAAGCAAAATGCTTGCCGTGATCTCTTATCGGCCAACATCCGATGGGGCTGGAGCCATTTATCAACCACTTGCGTGGCCATCTCAACGAACAGAGCCCTTGTTCAAGACCTCCCTTGACCTGTCCCCGTCAGCACTTTGCCACTCTGGCATTCTGCTCACCGCCCGCCTTGCAAATTGCGACTCGAATTGCCCCTTATCACAAAAGCAAAGCCCGCCATGCGTCGGAAACTGGTCACTTTTAGTCCGTTGTCGCCAAAGCCAGACACCTTTTCATGGTGGCTGTTTTTTGACCTTGCCAGTGCCTGTCGCAAGCCCATCCCCCTCGCCTTGTCCGGCCAACCGGTTATGACAAGATGGCGCCAGATTGGAACAGCCCGTATGGGTATGCAGGAGAACCATAAAATGAACAGATCCATGATGGCAGGTATCGGTATTGGCATCGCCTCGGCCCTGGCGCTCTCGGCGGCGGCCAGCGGCTCCCTCTTTACACCCCAGCCCACCTTTGCTGAGGTGATCGCCAGCAAGCCGATCAC
>NZ_QAJD01000136.1:6635-8166 GCF_003061465.1 Aeromonas sp. HMWF017 | reverse complement strand
CGTCACCGTGACCCACCGCAAGCCGGTACAGGATGAGCACAAGATCCTCGGCACCGTGGTGGGCGCGGCGCTGGGTGGCGTGGTCGGCCACCAGTTTGGCGGCGGCAGCGGCAAGAAGGTGGCTACCGCCGCCGGGGCGGTCGCGGGAGGTTATGCCGGCAATCAGGTGCAGGGCAATATGCAGGCGGGCGATACCTACACCACCACCGAGCAGCGCTGCAAAACCGTACAGGATACGAGCGTCAACACCATTGGTTATGACGTGACCTATCGCCTCGCAGGTCAGGAGGGGGTGATCCGCATGAAGCAAGCCCCCGGCGCCACCATTCCGGTCAAGGATGGCAAATTGGTGATCGACCAGCCAAAAGTGTGATTTCTCCTGGCGCAATTCAGCAGCAGGCCCGCCTCTTTCAAGGCGGGCCTGGGTTTTGGGCGGCTTGTTTCCTTTTTCAAACAACGGCACTCAGGGTCATTGCGCCCAGTCAGTTACCCCTTGCAGCACTTCTTCACCGCCCGCACCACGTTCTGATACCCGGTGCAGCGGCACAGATTCCCCGACAGCCCGCGGCGGATCTCCGCATCGGTCAGCGGACGACGTTCGGTCTTGTCGAGCAGGGCGGCGCTCGCCATCACGAGGCCTGGGGTGCAAAAACCGCACTGCACCGCCCCCTCGTCGATAAAGGCCTGCTGCACGTCGGAGAGCTCATTGCCCTGCCGCTCCCCCTCCACGGTGCGAATGGATTTGCCATCGGCCCAGACCGCCAGATAGAGGCAGCTGTCGATGGCAGTGCCATCCACCCGCACGGTACAGGCGCCGCACTCACCGACACTGCACCCCTCTTTCACACTGATCAGCCCCTGCCCGCGCAGGAAGTGGAGCAGCGACATGGTGGGCGGCACTGCATAGGAGTAAGGCTTGCCGTTGATCTCGCACTGGATCTCCACGGCGGGACAGCTTTGCGGTTGCATCATAGGATCTTGCCTCCGGCACGTTCGACTGCGCAGGCGACCACCCGCTGCGCCAGGGTTTTGATAAGGTGCAGGCGAAACTCCTTCTCCGCCCGCCAGGAGGAGCGCGGCGCCACATCGGCCACCACAGCCTCGGCAATCGCGGCCAGTGTGGCGCGAGTCAGGGGTTGCCCCTCGGCCGCCGCTTCCGCGTGAGGGGCGCGCACCGGTGTCGGGGCCGCCACCCCATAGGCCAGCCGCAGGCGCTTGAAGTGACCATCCTCAATCTGGCAGTAGGCGGCGCAGCCGATGGTGGCGATATCCATGGCACCCCGCATGGCGTATTTGAAGTAGTGGGAGCCCACCTGGGGGTGCGCGTCCGGGGCAAAGTGAAACGCCACCAGGATCTCCGCCGGTTGCAGCGCCACCTTGCCGGGGCCGGTATGAAAACCGGCGATGGGGATGCGGCGTGTGCCATCGGGCCCCGCAATTTCAAGCTCTGCTTCCAGCGCGACGGTGGGCGCCGCCGAGTCAGCACTGGTAGCGCCGTTGCAGATATTGCCGCCATAGGTGGCGACGTTGC